>NZ_BAAIEW010000011.1:0-83272 GCF_054654515.1 Desulfothermus okinawensis JCM 13304
TGCAAATGCGTCATACTATATTTATACAAGAAGGGTCTTACAATATCAAGGATAGTATTCTAGTTTTTTCTAAAATTAGACAAAAAACTAATGATTGCCGTAATAATATAGTAGGGTCTTACATATATATTGCGCCTAACTTGTTAACTTTATTGATAAAATTACAAAAAAATGTTCAAAAAGGTGAAAGTCCTGTTAGAAAATTTGTAGTAAAAAAAAATAAATTACAATTATTACAATATGTTATCAAAAATTTTAATAAACTTACCCTAACAGCAAGGCCGATTGCTGCTGTTGTTTTTCCCTTTCCATTGCCAGTATAGACCTGTACATAACCCTTCATATAAACTCCTCATGTGTTTGTTAATTATCCCTTTGTATTAACCCTATATTACAACAAATTGTTCCAATTTCTACGAACCTAATCCTTAAATTTGTTCTTTATTTTTATAAATTTATCTTCCAGAACCATAAACGTATCTACCAACATTGGATCAAACTGTTTACCCTTTTCTGAAATTATTAATTCTCTTGCTTGTTCATGAGAAATTGCATCTTTATAGCATCTTTTGGAAGTAACCGCATCGTATACATCTGCTAGTGCTACTATTCTCGCACATAAAGGGATATCTTCACCTTTTAATTGATGGGGATAGCCCTGTCCATCATATCTTTCATGATGAAACATTACAATATCATATACCAGTTTTAAATATTGCAATTTCTGTTTATCATATAATTCTTTTATTATTTTTCCGCCATTTGTTGTATGTGATTTAATAATTTCAAATTCTTCCTTTGTGAGACGCCCTGGTTTGTGTAAGATGTGGTCTGGAACTGTTACCTTCCCAATATCATGAAGCACACTAAGGTTCGCAATCTCCTCTACTTGGGTTCTAGTTATCAAATTCGGATAATCCTCAGCCAATTTTAATCCCAAAACTCGACAATAACCAGCGACCCTTTCAATATGAAATCCTGTTTCAGGACTGCGATATTCTGCCAGCTTTGACATAGCAATAATTAAATGTTCATGGGATGTTAGTTGTTGCAATCTAAGACCATCTTTTATACGTAAGACGAGTTCTTCTGGAATCACAGGCTTACAAACATAGTCATCAGTACCTAGGGATAGAGCTTTTATTATAGAAGCCCTATCCCTCTCCACTGTAATTACAATTATATAAGTATAATTTAGCTCATTTTTTCTTATTTCCTTAATAAGGTCAAAACCATCTAAATTAGGCATCCTCAAATCAGTAAGTACTAAGTGAATATCAGGATTCTTTTTTAATATATTAAGGGCATCTTTCCCATTTTCTGCTTCAATTACATTAATATCCATCTCTTGTAGTAGAATACGCAAAAGCGTTCTCTGAGCTAAATCGTCTTCCACAAGTAGTATCGGTTGTTCCATGTTTGTTTCCTTGTATGATGAATTCCAAAGATTGGATTTTTCCTTAAAAACCCCATTTATAAACTTATCTGTGTCCATAGTGTTATGATCTCATATAAATTATCTTTTAGTTCTTCGTGGTTACCTTGATTGATCTTTAATTCCATGTAAATTGTTTTATTTGAAAGTTCCTTAAGGCCGAGCGAACCAAAATTACTTTTCAGGGTATGCAGGTAAAATTTCATATCATCATAATTCTCAGTAGTGATTGCTTCTTTGGATTTTTCTAGTAAGTCATTTATTGACTTTTTTGTTACTTCAAGTATTTTGATTGCATTTTCTCGAGACAGACCATAAGCCAGATGTATATATGAAATTATAGATTCTTTGTCCATAAATTAATCCATAATAAAATTTATTGGTAAAAATAAAAACTTAGCTTGTTTTTTATAAAAAATCAAAAGAGCTCTATTGTTGAAATTTCTTCTTCATGTGCCTTTATTTTTTCAACAAATACAGATTCATATCCCAGTTTAAAATCTTCTAAATTTACTTTCTTTTCATCTAAAAAAGATTTGTTTTTTTTATAATCTTGTTCAAGAAAAAAAATCATCTCATTTAAGCTATTTATAATTTGTTTTTTGTATAGCTTTACTTTCTTAATGTAATCCTTCTCAGTAAGTAAAGTCTTAATATCCTCTAGTTGTTCCTCTACTCCATTTATTGCATTATTTAATTCTTTTAGATCATTCATTATGCATTTATTTTCATACTTTAATATTGTACTATAACTTTCTTCAATAGTTAGATATAAATCTTCAGAAAGCTCTTTCCATACTTTAATAGTATTTAAAATTTTTTTTGTTAAAAAAATTAAGTTATTATAAGTATTATTCATTGAGCCTACTAAATTCTGTAAGGAACTAATCCCTAGTCTATTTACTTCAATCTTAGTTGCAATAGTTAAATTAAAAAAGTATTTTTTAAACCTTAGTAATTCTTTAGAATATTCAGCCGTCTTTTGTATATTTTTTTGAAAAGATTTTATTTTTGTTTTTAACTCTAACACATTATTTAGCAACAGTTGTCTGTTTTTATTTATTTTACTATGGAAATGTTCAGTTATTCCAACTTTAGAAAACATATTTTGAATATCTGTGTTAACATTGTATAGATAATCCCGTAAAGATTCAAGTATCTCTTCTAAAGTTATTGAAATATCACTTACCATCTCTTTTAAAATAGGAATAGAGGATTCATAAAATTTTAGTTTTTGACCTCTTTGAAATAATCCATCTTTGTTCCAATCTATATTTAAGTATACCTCTTCTATTTTATTTAATTGTTGCATAAAAATATCATGAAATTGAGAATATTCAGCAATCCTAGATACATCTGAATTAAACTGTAGAGTTTCTACTTCTTCTATATTTATCTTCTTATCCTCTAATTCCATACTTTTTAAGGAGTCAAAGACTTCTATAATTGTATTTGTAGTTTCATATGCATCTTTAAAAAGACTCTTTATCTTATTAAGAATTAGACTTATCCTATCAGAATCTCTTTTTATTTCATAACTGATATACGAAATAATATTCTTTTTCTTCCCTAAGTTTTTAGTTTGACATATAGTATTTAATGACAAAATTTCTAAGTCACTTGTAATATTTATGAAAGTCTTCGTAGCCTCTTCAATATCTAATTTTAACTTTTCTATATCAATATTAACTAATTTTTTAGTTAGCATTTTTCTAATTTGATCTATATTTTGTGTAATATTGATTATAAATTGTTGTAAGTTTTTATCTACAACTTGAGATGCCAGATCTATTTTTTTTATTTGCTCATCAGCAATGTTGGTTATTTGATTTATTACAACAATTACGTCAGTGAAAACTTCATCCAGCATATTTATGGTCTTTTTTAGTTCCATGGATGATGTCCCCAATCAAAGCTTCTAATCTTTCTTTAGTAATTGGTTTATAAATAACATTATTAAAACCCAAATCTAATAAGTCCTTCCTGCTCTCAATATCTGCAGTAAATGCGATATAGGTGATTGATTTTCCTTTTAAATTGGTTTTAAAGAACTCCAATAGATCTTCTCCTCTAGATTCCTTATCTAAGTGTAAGTCAATAAAAACTATATCAGGTAATTGCTCAAAATTTTCTTTACAAATGAACTCTTTTATTTCTCTTACAGAAGAAAAAATTTTATATTCATCTCCCCTATTTTCCAACACTGCCCTTACCAGAGAAGAGTGGAGAGGATTATCATCTATCACCCAGATTCTCATATGTCTTTCCTCTTTTTTTGAAAATTTTTAGTTGATTTCAATTCAAATTTTAGTTTAATTCTTTCAAAGAGTCAATAGAGTAACAAGTATTAACTACTGAAAAAAAAATATTTAAAGCTTCCCTGGTGGCAAGAGAAAATGATTAAAGATAAAGGTATTGAACATAGCTCAATAATTTACAAATTTTCCATATTTGAAAAGTTAGTGAGAAGGTTATACCATGATGGAGCAAACTTATTTGGACCATTAAAAGAGATTGTCGCTATTAAAATAGAAGGTAATGTGGGAAATTATTTAAGCAAAAATCTGTCATATTATCTTAGTTTACTCAAAAATTTAAGGTTTTATTATTTATTTACACAAAATCCAAATTTCTTTCAGGAAGAATATGTCACATTGGAAGATATACTAAAGGAAAGTCTTTTAGACATCTCTGATCTCGTCCCTGGTCAACCAGATGTTTTTGTAAGAAATTCACATACTTATTTAAAATGTTTGAGAGAGCCTTTTTATATGATTTTATATAATCTTTTAACTAATGCATATCGATTTGGAGACAATGTAACAATCAAGATATTACAATCAAATAAAATAGAGATAGAAAATAGGCCTATCTCAATAGTAAGAGATGTTAAGTCTATATTTGAATTTTGCATATCAGAGGATAAATATGGTATTGTAGGCGTAGGTGTTGGGTTAAATATAGTCAAGGAGATTGCAGAGTTTCTTAAAATTAAAATAGAGTCGTATCTTGAGCAGGATTCAGTCAAGGTCTATATAGACTTTAACCCATTACTAGTTTAATATGAGTTATTATGAGGACATTATATTTAAATGTAGGTGAATGTGAAGTAATAAAAGATGCTGAAATACATATCAAAATAGTGCTTGGATCTTGCATCGGATTAGTGGTGTTTCATAAGAAATCTAGAGTAGTTGGAGGTATACATATTCTGTTGCCCAAATTTAAAAAAAATATAAAGACAGATAAAATTACTGCATTTGCTGATACAGGTATTGAACATCTTTTTAATCTCATGAAGGGCTATACAGGTGAAATAAAAGATTACAAGGCCGTTATGGCAGGAGGTGCTAATATTGGAGGAAGGTCAGATTATTTTGATATTGGGAAAGAAAATTATAATATGTGTCATAAGATATTAAAAAATTATGATATTGATTTGTTATTTGAAGATTGTTTAGGGAATGTGTCCAGGGTAATTAATTTTTATACAAAAGATTTTAGTTATGAAATAACTCCTGTTAATTATGTCTCCTACTCAAAATCAATGGAACATGAATATGACGTCACATCAATCTTAGAAGATATAAAAAAATCTACAAATTACTTTCCTGTTCCCAATAAAACTGTCTTTGAAATTATAAGATTAAAAAACAAAGAGGCTACTCCTGAAAAAATAGAGGAGATTATGCTGAAAGATGATTTTATTTGTGTTAATTTTTTAAGATTTGCAAACTCATCATATATTTCTCCTAAGTATAAAATAAAGGATATAAAACAGGCTATTTTATATGTAGGTCTAAAAAATACATTTAAATTTGTAAATAATCTACTCCTTCAAAACATGGTAAAAAAAGATATCCAATCCTATTGCATCAATTTATATGAGTATAAAATACATGTACTATCAGTGGCCCTTATCTCCGAATTACTTGCAGAGCAATTAGGAATAACTAATAATATTCCTTATATTGGCGGATTATTCCACGACATAGGAAAGGTAATCTTGGATTTTTATGCACTTAAAAATTATACATCCCCAAAAAGGATGGAAATAATTTCCTTTGTAGAAAATTCTATAAAGTCTACAGCTCATGGTCTAATTGGAAGATTTTATCTACAAACATTAAACCTTGATGCAAGAATCTTAGATATTGTAGAATATCATCACTACCCTAACTATGCCGCCCATAGAAGATTAGCTTCAATAATTGCACTAGCAAATTTGCTTATTAGTAATTTTATGATCGGAGTAGATAATATCAATAGATCCAAATGTTTTGCTACAATAGACGAAATTATCGAAAATCTCCAAATTGATAATTCTATTTTAGATCAAATTATATATAACATACCATATATAATTTCCATTGCAGAAGAGATGATTATATGAATGAAGAAATTGTCAAAAAGATTATTAATATTATTAATGATAAAACCGATATAGATTTTAATCGATATAAAATAAATACAATTCTCAGAAGATTAAGACAGAGAATGAGTGTTAAGGGATTTAAATGTATAGAAGATTACTATGAATATTTGATTGAAAACTTAGATCAAGAATTAGATATATTGATCAAATATTTTCTAATAAATACCAGTGAATTTTTTCGTGATCCTTTGTATTTTTACTTTTTTGAACGCCTGGTAAAAGATATGCTACATGACAAAATGGAATTTATAAAAATACTTTGTATTGGTTGTTCAAGTGGGGAGGAGCCATATTCTATTGCAATGATATTAAACGAAAGAAAAAATAAAAATCCTCAATTTGATTTTCACATAGATGCCTTTGATATAGACCCTGAGGCAATTATGGAAGCAAAAAGTGCAGTTTATATGGAATATTCTATGCAACACGTACCTTATAATTATTTAAAAAAATATTTTACTGTGGCAGATAATGAATTCAAATTAATTAAAGCTTACTTTAAAGGAAATATTACTTTCTACTTACAGGACATATTCAAAATGGATTCCCTGATTAAAGGTATCTTTAAGTATAACTTTATATTTGTCAGAAATATACTTTTATATTTTAAAAGTGATCAAACAATCCGTTTATTTAAGAATATTATCAATATATTAGAAAAAGATGGTTATTTAATACTAGGTACTTCTGAATATATACCCAATATATATACTCCGTTATTCAAACAAGTTTGTAAGGGCATAAAAATATTTAAACTTATAAAATAGGAAATAAAAACATGAAGATTATATCAAAAACAAAAGATAACTTATTTTTTTTGATATTATTTGTAGTGATAACCATAATAATATTTTTTATTGGTACTATATTATTTCTTTTTATTCGAGATCATATTGCTATTTATCACCGTTTATTTTTTATACTTGGATTAGTTTTATTGGTAATATTATTCTTTGGTATATTGAGAACAAAAAGAATTTTTCAAGAAGAAAAAGATGCCCTTAGATTAAAAAATCTATACATAGAAATTTTATCTAATTTTGTTGGGATTAGGACATACCATGATCTATTCTCAAGATTTATAAGGTTATTTATTGATAAAGGAATAATTTTTTCGGCTACCGCATTTTCATATTATGAAAAGGATAAAAAATTGGTTGTAAAATATAGTTATGCAAAATCTACTAAATTTCATGATAATAAACAAATATCTTTTGAAAAATTTATTGGCAGACAGGCAATCTTAACAAAAAAGGTATATTTTCTTGATATAACCAATTATCATAAGAAATATTCTTTTAGGTCATTTAATATCTCTTTGGATAATTTTTATGTATATTATTTTCCTATCTATTACAGCGATCATGTTATTGGAGTATTAGAGTGCTTAGCCATATACAAAATTCCCAATGATATTTTGGCCCTCATGGAAAAAGTGATGGTACAGATAGGTATAATAATGGATCACATAAAAGTCCAAAAGGAGATAAAAAAATTAAAAGATTCCCTTGAAGAAAAAAACAAAATATTACTGGCACAAAATAAAGAGCTTCAAGCTCAAAGTGAAGAACTAGAGGCCCAGACAGAAGAATTACATGCTCAAAAGTCTGAGTTGGAAGAGACCAACAAAAAATTGGCACAGTTAGAAAGATATAAGTCTGAATTTTTGGCTAATATGGCTCACGAACTAAGGACTCCACTTAATTCAATTATAGGGCTCTCTGAATTAATATTAAAAGAACCTATATCAGATGAATCCATTAAAGAAAAGATTAAATTAATCTATACCAGTGGGACACAGCTTTTAAATATAATTAATGATGTCCTTGATCTAAGCAAGATAGAATCTGGAAAAATGGAGGTCAATTGTGAAGAATTCTCTTTAAAAGAAGTTTTTGATTATGTAAAACATATTGTCAAACCTCAATGTGACCAGAAAGGTCTTGAACTTATAATTGAAAACAATTTGACAAATAATAATCTGGTTACAGACAGACATAAATTAGTTCAAATCTTATTAAATTTACTGTCCAATGCTGTAAAATACACAGAAAGAGGGAAAATAGAGGTAATTGCCAAAGAAATAGATCAAAATAATATCAGGATAGATATTAGAGATACTGGCATTGGCATAAAACAGGAACTATTAGATACAATATTTGAAGCTTTTCGGCGTATTGAATCAAAAAAAATTATACAGGGAACTGGTCTTGGCCTTCCCCTTACAAAAAAATTGTTAGATATATTAGGCGGTAATATATTTGTTAAGAGTAAGCCAAATAAAGGAACTACCTTTTCTATTGTCCTGCCAAGAAGATATGGAAGTCCTATGAATATAAGTGAAGATCAAGTAGATGTAGAGAAAACTAATAAAATAGAACGTATAAAAAGCAAGTTACCTGATTTCACTTCTAATGAATTAAATAAAAAACTCACTTTCTTAATAGTAGACGATGATTTTATGACTGTAAAAGAAATATCATCATTGATCAAAGAAATAGATCCTAAGTCTATAATACTTACGGCTTCAAATGGAATAGAAGCTATAAAAGCCTTATCTAATCAAAAAATTGACCTAATTTTTTTAGATTTAAATATGCCTAAGATGGATGGGTATGAATTCTTAGAACATTTAAAAGAGAATAATATAACTGCTAAAGTTGTAATAATTACTGCTATGGATATAAAACCTGATTTAATTGAAACTTATGGAGATTATATAAAGTCCATATTTATTAAAGGAAAGGATACTAAGTCATATTTAAAATCCATTATACAAAAAATTACTTTACAATATAAACCAGAAAAAATTGACTCAAATAAAATAGATACTGAATCTGATAAGCTTTATATTGCTGATTCCTTAACCGGAGGAAGAGACCAAGTAGAAACAGACAAAAATGAAAGAAAAAAAATTCTACTAGTAGAAGATAATATTGCCAATAGGTATCTTATAAAAGAAGTTCTAAAAAAATACAATATAATTATTGATGAAGCATCAAATGGAATTGAGGCATTAGATCTTCTTTCAAAACATTGTTATGACTTAATTCTATTAGATCTCCATATGCCCAAAATGGATGGATATGAAACCCTGACGCATATTAAAGAAAATGAGAAGCTAAAAAATATTCCTGTAATAGCTTTTACTGCAATGGTCTTTAAAAAAGAAATAGAAAAATTAAAGGAAATGGGCTTTTCTGATGTAATATTAAAACCCATTAACATCGAAAATTTCATTGCAAAAATAAAGAAGGTGATGCCAGACCTGGACCACCTTGAAAAAACAAATCAAACAATATAAAAAAGTTATATTTTAACAGGACTTTCACCTTTTTCAGGTGATTTTAGCATAAATTAACAATAATATAAACTAGTTAATTAAAAACACAAAATATAATATCTGCTCGTTTTACCCGGATGATGGCCCCTTGGCAACTAATACCTTACCCCCTAAGGCAACATTGAAATGGGCACTAAAGTATATGTCATATCAGGTTTTGATAAACCTGGATCAATAGCTACTTTTAAGACAATCAAATAGAAATTAAATCCTATATTTTTCCATATAACCTCTGGGAGTGACAATGTATTTCCCAATATTTCTGGTCTTTGAATTTCCTACAATAATTAGGGAAAACATATCAATTTCATCATAATCTATATTGGATATATTGGTTATAACTATTTCTTCTCCATTCCTTGTTGCATTTTTTACAATGCCAACAGGAGTTCTATCATCTCTATAGTCTCTTAATATGTTTATAGCCTCTTTTATCTGCCAGTCTCTTTTTTTTGACTTTGGATTATATATAACTGTTACAAAATCCCCTTCTCCACAAAGTCTTATCCTCTTTTTTATAATATCCCAGGGAGTCATTAAATCACTTAAGCTTACTGATGCAAAATCGTGCATTAAAGGGGCTCCAAGGACTGCTGCACATGCAACAAATGCTGGAATACCAGGAATTATTTCTACGTAAATCTCATCAAGCAGCCCTTTTTTTTCCAAAAGCTCTAAAATTAGACCAGATAGTCCATATATGCCAGCATCTCCACTGCACACAACTGTTGTAACCCTACCCTTCAATGCATACTCAATTGCTGCCTCACACCTTTTTATCTCACCCATCATTGGTGTGGAATATACCTCTTGTGTATCAATTAAATGATTAATTAGCTCTATATACGTTTTATATCCAACAATAACATCTGATTTTTCAATGGTCTTTTTGGCAATATAGCTTAGATGCTCGTCCCCACCAGGACCTATTCCAACAACATAGAGTTTAGGTAGATCCATTTTATACTCCTCATAAATTTAAATTCTTTAAAGCCACAGCCACTGTGGCATTTTTGGACTTTTTCTTTTCAACTATTATTTTTCCCTTTGATGCAATAATAGCAGAAGCCTCACTTACGCTATAAACGCCCATGTGTTTTTTTACATTTTTAGATGGATTTGGGACATCTATTAAGTCTAAATTTGAGTGATCTATAAATATCAATTTTCTCTTTAAAATCTTTGCAAGCTCAATTATTCCATTTTCATTTCTTTTTTTAGAAGTAGTAACTATTGCATAAATTGATTGAATTGCTAGATTTTGTTTACCAAAAACATCATAAATGAGATCTAAAATCTCTGATACATCTGTATTTTTATTACATCCTATACCAACATATAATACCTTTGGATATAAAATAATTTTATTTCTATGAACTCTATGGTCTTTATAGTCACATATAATTCCAATATCTTCCCTTTTAAATTTATCTACTTTATCTATAATGGTTAATGGATAACTATCTGGGAAATAGGATCTTATATTTAAAAGATTTAAGGGATCATATACAACCAATGGATCATGATTTAATATTGCTGAATTTATTTCTTTTATCTTTGATATATCATCAATTGACATATCTAACTCTCTTGCAATATTGTCAATTGCAGGCAGATGAAAAGAATCTGTAGCCGTTGTGATAACTGGAGTTGCATCTATTATCTGGGCAATTCTTGTTGCCAGGGAATTTGCCCCTCCAAGGTGACCAGATAAAAGGCTTATTACAAATTTGCCAACAGGATCTATTACCACTATTGCAGGGTCAGTGTCTTTAGAATCAATGAGGGGGCATATTATTCTCACTACTATGCCAGTTGCGCATATAAAAACATGTGCCCTATATTTTGCAAAGTTTTCTACTACAACAGATTTTAGACTTGAAAAAGCATGACTCCTATTTTCACCACCATCTATATTATCTTTAAAAAAAACATCCACATATCTTATTTCTTTTAAGATCTTATTTGCAACTGGAAGTCCATATCTATTTAACACATATATGGCTATTTTATTTTCTGTATCCATGGGAAAACTCAGGGTCATATAGTTTTGAAAAAAACACCTGTTTACTATCTGGCAATATCAAAAAAACCGCCTGTCTATTAATATTATTTGATTTAACAGCATCTTTTAAGTTTTTTAGATCTGTCTTAATTAATTTTTCATCCTTCCATCCAACCTTATATCCCACAACAACATTTGTGTCTTCTGGATAACCAGCTCTTATACATTTATCAACCAGATCATCCACCTTAGATGCTGAAAGATATATTGCCATTGGACAATTGTGAGATGCCAGGCTGTCAAAACTTTCCTTTTCTGGCACTTTAGTTCTTCCCTCCATCCTGGTAATTATAAGGGATTGGGCTACCTCTGGAACTGTAAAAGATACCTTTGCCCTTGCTGCAGTTGCAAAGGCAGCACTAATACCTGGTATTATTTCATAGTCAATGTTGTCTTTGTTTAAGAGATAGACCTGTTCATGGATGGTGCCATAGATTGAGGGATCACCTGTATGTACCCTGGCCACAATAAGTCCTTTTTTGACTGAATCTTTTATAATTGAATGTATCTCATTTATGTTAAGGGGTGCAGAATCTATTATCTGTGCCCCTTTTTTTGCAAATCTCCTCACCAGACCTTCTGGCACAAGGGAACCTGCATAAACTATCACATCTGCCTTCTCAAGTATTTTGCCTGCCTTTATGGTAATTAAATCTGGATCCCCTGGGCCTGCCCCAATAAAATATACTTTAGCATCCATTTATTTCTCCTTAGCCCAGGTTTATCAAAATGATAAACCTGTATTAGGTTTAAATATGGTTATTACCATAACTGGATTAACGGGTACAAAGCGAAAGGTGGTAGACAGACTCTCAGACCTACTTACATTTACATAAATAACATCAAACTTGATTTTATTTTCCTCACAAAATTTTACACACCTATCTAAGGTCTCATAGAGTACTGTATTTATAACCATCCTGCCACCAGGTTTTAGTCTCCCATAACACAATCCTAAGAGCTCAGGTGAATTTAAAAGACCTCCACCAATAAATATCCTATCTGGAGAAGGAAGAGACAACACCACGTTTTGTGCAAGGTCCTCTATGACCTCAATTGCATGGAGGCCAAAGCGCTTTCTATTTTCTTTGATCATGTTTGCCCTATTTGGATCCTTTTCTATTGCATATACCCTACCCTTTTTTGCCAGAACCAGAGATTCAATTGATACAGAACCAGATCCTGCCCCTATATCCCAGACAATGGAATCATCATAAAGTTTCATCTGAGAAAGAGAAATCACCCTTACCTCTTTTTTGGTTATTTGATTTTTGTCTTTAAAAAACAGACCATCATCCATTCCAGGATATGGATCTATCTCCTTTTCTTTACTTCTTTCTAAGATCAAAAAATTTAAGGGACTAAAATCCATTTTAGCTGCTTCTTCTACAGATAAATGTCTAACCTTCTCCCCTGGAGCAGTGAGATCTTCAAATACATGGAAAGTAAATTCATATATCTGACGCTGTAAAAAAATCTGCGCCAATTTTGAAGGAGTAAAAAATCTATCAGTATATACACCTACAAATCTATGCCATGAAATTGCAGATAGGAGTTCAAATAGATTGTCCCTTCCATGCAGAGATACAACAAAGATATCTTTTGTAGAAACTCCCAATTTTGCTCCAGCCCTCTGCACTACTGATACATTTGGATATACACAAACAAAATCCCTTCCAAATTCTCTAATGAGTCTTTGTCCAATTCCAAAAAAAAGGGGATCTCCATCTGCCAGAACCACTACTTCCCTATCCCTATATTTTTCCATTAAAGATATTACTTTTTCAATTGGAGGCACTATAGGTATTTTTTCACATTGAACACATGCAAAGGGCTCTAGCTGACGTTTTCCTCCAATTAACACATCTGCACCTTTAATTATTTTTTCATATGATGGAGGCAGATCCCAAAAATTTTGACCAAGTCCAACAACTTTTATCATATATCTCCATATTATTTTTTTGCTTTTCCCCACAGGGGATCTTCACCAAATCTATAAAACCACCACTCCTCGTCCTTTAAAAATCTCTCTACATCCTCTTTTTTAAAAGAAATTTCGTAGTTATAGCAATAATCCATAAGTAAATTATATGCATCTATAATATCTTTTGTAATCTCTCTTAACCTATCTTTATCCCCATCTCCAGTATCTGGATGAAATTTTTTTAATAGCTTTAAGTAATTTTCTCTAATCTCTTTTATAGAGGACTTTTCTTCAATATTAAGTAACTTCCTTGCATCTTTAATCCTTGAAAAAGTATCCATAACTCTATCCTGCATAGGAAAATATAAAATCTTCTGAGTAGTCAAATACATAATATGCAATATTAAGACTATTATCAGAGAATCTTTTTCCAACTAAAATGGCCCTTTTACAAAGAGATTCTATAAAGGCTATCTTTTTTTGTTTATCTCTATCTATTATCTCCATCACATGTCTTCCTGTATTTGCTCCCTTTATCTCATAGCACACATCTTTAGAAAAACCAACATCTTCTGCCCATTTTGATAGTAGATTAAAATCTATCTTGGTGTGTTTTGCATGGGTATATTTATATCCCTGTGCCATTTTAATTAATTTTCCAGGAAACACACCAAAACTAACCGTTGAGAATCCTTTATCTTTAGCGCACTTTAGAGCAAAATAAAAAAAGTCTGCAATCTGGATAAATGCTTCCTTTGGAAGATGGGAAAGCTTCCCCATAAGTAACCTCTCGCTCCTACCACCCGTTGTAAGCCCTATATGAGCCACACCAATTTTTTTTGCAACATCCATTGCCAAGGTTATTGTCTCTTTATATGCCTCAGCAGAATATGGAATCACTGTACCCCTGGTGCCCAATATGGACACACCCCCAAGGATACCCAACCTTGGATTTAAGGTTTTTTTGGCGATTTTTTCACCATCTTCAACTTCCACAATAACACATACCCTGGCCCTAACACCGAGGTTGGATAGGGTATACAAAACACCCCTTACTATCTGTTCCCTGGGCGTTGGATTTATGGCTGCATAGCCCATTTTTACTGGAAGGCCAGGTTTTGTGACAACTCCAACTCCCCTTCCCCCAAAAATTTCAACAACACTTTCTCTGTCCCAGGGTTCCACAACCACCCTTGCACCAACAAGGGCTCCATGGGTTACATCTGGATCATCTCCAGCATCCTTTTTTACCCATACTCTGGCAAAACATCCCTTTTTATAAACCTGAAAAATAGGTATCCTGAGTTTCTTCCCAATTGGAGTTGGCACATGGACTATCTCCGGTTCCCTGTCTAAAATAGCCATAACACCAGCCATTGCAGCAGCAGTGGCACATGAGCCTGTAGTATAACCTATTCTTAATTTTGTTTTTTGCGCCATTTTAAAAACTAATGTTTTTTACAAATCCAAAAATAGGAGCAGATAATTTAAACATATTGTTCAATTAAATCATCATCCTGTGAAGAAACGATTTCCATATAGGAAATCTCGCCCAATCCTGCATTTGCCTTTGCATGTTCAATGGTCATACTTACTAGATTGCCTTTATTGTCTAAATCAATATAAATATTTTCACTAATTTCTTTAGTCTCATATACTTCATTATCTGTAAACTCTATTAGAGCTGTATCAGTATCTGAGAAATATTTTACCTTCATTTTAATCCTCCTTAAACGTTCTATCAAAAAATGCATTATGAACAGTTTCTCCATCTTCTAATAAAATTACTCTAAGATACTTATTTATCTCTTTTATCTTGGCCCATTTTCTAATCCTTCCATCAGATTGAATTTCAATCTTTTTAGGATATTTTATTACATATTCTATCCATTCTTGCTTAATTTGAGCTCTATCAGGTCTCTTTTTTGTATATTCAAAATATCTAGTAGTCTTCATGTAATGCTCCTAACTAAAACCATCAAAATTCTTTTGTGTTTATCAAAAATTAAAATATAACTTATCTACACTACATTTAATTAACACAGATCCAAAAGTGCATTTATTGTGGCAGAAATAAGGGGTGATCCACCTTTCCTACCTTTAAGTGCAATATATGGGACACTGGATTTTGATATAAGCTCATCCTTTGCCTCAGCAGCCCCTACAAACCCCACAACCATCCCCAAAATAAGGGCAGGTTTTGCCTGGCCTTTTTCCATTAAATCAATGAGATGAAACAATGCAGTTGGCGCATTTCCAATGCCAAAAATTATATCCTTATCCATTGACAAGGCCTTTTCTACTGCAATCATAGACCTTGTGCAATTTCTTTTTCTGGCCTCCTCTGCCACATCACCATCTGATACAAAACAATGGACTTCCAGATTAAATTTGGATAGCCTGGCCTTGCTTATTCCTGATTTTGCCATATTTGTGTCTGTTACAATCACACATCCATTTTTAATTGCCTTTTTTCCTGCAGATATACTATCTTTATGAAAAACTACGTTGTCCAGGATATCAAAATCCGCAGTTGTGTGAATAAGACGTCTAACTATTATCCACTCCTCATCTGAAAAGGGAATATCCCCTTTCAATTTTTTGGTCTCCTGCTCGATTATCTCAAAAGATCTTTTTTCTATCTCCATTGGATCCATAATCTTTATCATATTGACTCCTGTAGCTATCTCTTTTACCCAACGTCTATCATTTTGATAAACTCAGGTTAAGATTATACTCAAAAAACAAAAAAGTATATAGTCCCCACAACTATAAGGGAAATAGCCCTTGTAAGCTGTCCTATAACAAGGACCTGGGTCCCCAGACCAGGTGAAAATATCCCCAAAAAACGTGGCAATTGATGTCTCAATGCCCTCATGGGAATGGCAATTATATTGCCAAGCAAAATGGCAATAACCCCCTGTTTAAATGTAAGTACATGTTGTGAAAGCAGGGCCCCTGCAGTAACAAATCCCGATGTATAATCTGCAATAAAAGATAAAACAACCATGGAAAGGCTCTCAACAGGCATAATCTTACCAATTAATGTAGATGCTATTATATCTCTCAAACCATCAAATACTCCCAGTTGTTTTAGCAAAAATACCCCTAAAAAGATTGGAAAAACAAATTTTACTATATGGAGTATCCTTTTTGGAACCTTTTTTAAGATCCTTCTGGGTATATCCTGTTTATGTTTAAAAGTCTTTTGGATAATTTCTTTATTATCCAACTGAATAGATGACTCTTCCTCCTCAAGAAAAAAATGTCCAAATAAAGATAGCAAAAATATCCTGAGGATAATTGCTGTAAAGACCAGGACAAGGTACACAATCCCAGCTTTTCCAGTCAAAGGTATGATAATAAAGATTGTTGATGGAAGATGCAAAAAAAAGGCAGGTAACTGATTCATAATATTTGTCAAAATCACCTCTTTTTTATCTATCTTTCCATTTTTATAAAAATTATAGAGCATGGTATTTGCACCCACCCCAGAGAAAAATGCCACAGTAAATGTAGCAGCACACCTCTCATCCAAATGGGCAAACTTAAAAAGGGGCTTGGCAATAACTGCAAGATACCTGGTCCATCCAGTGGCCTCAATTATCTCTCCTATTACCAGCCCTATTGATATAAAAAATAGCATCCTAACCAGAGGAAATAATACTTTTTTAAGAAAAACTGGTCCTGTTACATGGCCAAATCTAAATATAAAATAGATAAGCACTATACTCAAAGCAAAAGATAGGATAATGGAACTGGAGCCTTTTTTCATACTATTTTAAACAGCCTTTTTTTGATATTATTAATGTCCAGTATACGGGCTTTTTGCCCTTTAACTCTTGAATATTTTCTATAATTTTTTGATCTTTAAAGCCACACCTTATAACAGCATGACTGGAATTTATCCTGCCTGTCTCTTTTAGGGAGGAAAGTATGTCATCTATGTTCTTGTAGGCCTTTAAAAAAACAATATTCTCACACAAATCTGAAACCTTTCTTAAATGATCACCCCCCTTTACCCCTGATACAACAGTAAGTAGTTCTTCTCCTTCAGCAAGTACAGTCTTTGTCACAGCTGCTGCAGCCTGATAGGAAGTGATGCCAGGAACTATACATATTTCCACAGACGGAGCTATTTCTTGAATATATCTTAGTAAATACCCAAAAGTAGAATATATCAGTGGATCTCCAAGGGTCAAAAATGCAATATCTTTTCCTGATTCTATATCTTTGACAATTCTTTGTGCATGGGATTCCCAGTATGTTTTTGCTTCTTCCTTATTCAATACCATAGGAAATGGCAAAAAAACACACTGGGTTTTATCAGGGATATATTTAGATGCAATTTCAAAGGCAAGGGAGTGTTTATTCTTGGTTGAACACGCAGAATACACTACATCTACTCTCTCTAAAATCTTTACTGCCTTGACTGTAATAAGCTCTGGATCTCCTGGACCTACCCCTATTCCATACAATTTACCCTGTTTGCCCATAGTAATCTCCTAAAATTAATAATATCTATTTCTTATAATATTTTTTTAATACCATCTCTACCTTTTGTTTCACTTTGCTATTATAGTAATGTGGATATAAAATATGCCCAATTTCATAAATACCCATTAAGAGCCTGAGTGTTGGCCTTGATGTTAATTCCTCATCAACTGTATATACTTCTTTATTTTTCACTGCCTTGATTATTTCAAATCCAGGTTCTTTTATAATATCTTCAACCCTGATTCTATTCATACGTCCATATTGGGATATAAAAACATCTATTTTAGATGCTTTTGATAGTAATTTTTCTTTTCCATAATCAGCAATATTTGAATGTCTTACCTGATATGCATCCTTTGCTATATTTATTCCCCCTGCACATGTTAAGACAAAAATTGGGATAGAATCTCTGGAAAATGTCTTAAACTTTCTGTGTATTGATTCAAAATAGACCTTTTTTTTATTTTTAATTTTATTATTAATTGATTTAAAAAATAAAATACTATTTTTAAAATCAGAAATCATATCTCCTGAAAGTTTTTCATGACCAGTAATCTTCCCCAATATCTTCCAATACGTATATAAGGAAGATATATTATTTGGCTGAAGAGAGATAACAGTTATATTTTCTTTTTCAAATTTTTTTATTAAACCAGGATAGGCAAAATCTATCATTGGTCTGATTAATATCAAATCAGGTTTTACAGCCAGAAATCGCTCTACTCCAAAATGATATGAGAATCTAATTTTATTTAAAATATATTTTGGATAGGTATCACTTATGGATATTCCAACTAATTCTTTAGCACTATTTAGTGCACAAATATTTTCAGTATGGGCAGGATACAAAGATATTATCCTTGTGTAAGGCCTGATTACTTTTACATGTCTTCCTTTATCATCAATTATAATATCATTATCCAGCTTAAATGCGTATATTGTGCTTACCCCTACAACTAGATAAACAATGCAAACTAATGAAAAAGCGAGTAACCTATTTTTCATTTTCAAAACCTCCATTTAAAAATAACACCTGATAACAATTTAATCTTTCCTCAAACCTTAGTTTAACATCTACCTCAAACACCTCTTTCAAAATATCTTCACTAATTACTTTGCTGGAAGGACCAGACTCAATAACTTTTCCCTGTTTTAAAAATATAAGTTCATCACAAAAAGAGGTAGCCTCATTAATGTTGTGGAATACACATATTACACAACTTCTTTTATAGATTACATTTTTCTTAAATATAGAGAGTATTTTCAAACTGTGTTTTATGTCCAGGTTAGAAGTTGGTTCGTCTAAAAGAAAGATTGGAGTATCCTGGGCAAGGGCCCTTGCTATCATAACACGTTGTTTCTCACCTCCACTTAGCTCTGTTATGAGTTTTTTTCTAAGGTCAAATACATCCACCTTCCTTTCCACCTCCCTTACAATTTCAATATCCTCTATAGATGGAAGGGAAAATCTCTTCACATAGGGATATCTCCCCATGGTTATTATCTCATCTACAGTAAAGGGAAAGTTGACACTAAAACTCTGGGGTACATATGAAATCCTTTTTGCTATTTCTGATTTTTTTAAAGATCTTATCTCCTTACCATATAAAAGGACCCTGCCCCTGTCTGGGAATTTATAGCCCATTAATATATCAAGCAATGTGGATTTACCGCTTCCATTTGGCCCAAGAATACCATAAAATTTCCCCTGGCAAAATTTAAGGGATATATCTTTTAAAACTGGTTCATTATTGTATGAAAAAGAGATGTCTTTTGCCTCTAAGATTTGTCTATCCACCTTCAAAAACCCACCTGTTTTTTCCTAAAGATATAGCAAAAAAATGGACCACCAATCAGGGCTGTTAACACGCCTATTGGGACTTCAGTGGGGAGATACGCCCTTGTCAAGGTATCTGCCAGAGTCAACATTATTGCGCCGGCAATAAGGGATGCAGGCAGAAGTTTCAGGTGATTTGGACCTACTACTGACCTCACCATATGGGGAACAAGCAGTCCCACAAATCCTATTATCCCAGAAAAAGAAACACAAACCCCTGTTAAAAGAGAAGAAAAGACAAGTAGTAAGATCCTCACCTTTTTTGGGTCCACACCCATTGAAGATGCAGTTTTTCCGCCCAGGCTGAGCAGGTTTAGATCCCTAAAGTAAAATATAAATACTGCAAAAGAGACAATTAAACAGAGCAATATAAGCAGTCCACTTGTCCAGGTTGAAGAGGCAAAACTGCCAAGTAGCCAAAATACAATCACTGAGACCCTCTCCTGTGCCAGGTATTTACAAAAACTGATCCCTGCTGAAAGTATTGCTGATACTATAACCCCTGAGAGGATAAGATTGTTGGAAGATATCCCACTGCTGGAGGTGGATGAAAGGTATATAACCACCAGGAGTGTAACAAGACCAAATACAAAGGCGAAAAAAGGTACAGTATAGATTCCCAAAAAACTCATACCAAATAACAGGGCCAAAGATGCACCAAATGCAGCCCCTGCAGAGATTCCAAGGGTGTATGGGTCAGCAAGGGGATTTAATAGTATCCCCTGAAAAACAACCCCACAGATGGACAGGGCCCCACCAACTAAGGCAGCACATATTATGCGAGGAAGCCTTACATCCCATATAATGGAATAGTGGATAGTGGAAATATTTTTACAGGTTATGCCTGTAAGTTTGGAAGAGATTATCTTTACAACTTCCAAGAAAGGAATCTTTACAAATCCTTGGGATAGAGAAAAAAACAGGGTTAGTAGAAGAAAAAAAGCTGCTAAAACAAGTTGGAAGTAAAATTTTTTCATAAAAAAATCCCAGTTTGTCTTATATCCTTTGACAAACCAGGATGTCCCATTTTCATCCAGGTCTTTTTAAGGATGCTCACCTTCCCAGGGCGAGATCCAGCTCCATTCAGGCAGGTCTTCTGACTCTAGGGATCAATCTACTCACTGCGCCTTCCCCCCTCCCCGCCACCTTTTTAAGCAAGGACGTAGGTGAAGCAAAAAGTTTTTGACCTTCACACACTGCTACTAGCAAATAGCAAGTCCTTCACTTGAAAAGGTGGCGGGGGAAAGTGGCCCACTGCAGCTTTCGTCCCCCTATCACAGCGATGGGTTCGTTCCCGATTTTCACGGGATTCCCTTTTAAGCCCAAATGGGCACCTGAATGTTCATCAGATGAATTTTCTATTAATAGAGATAATAAAATTCTTCAAGCAAAACTTAAACCCAAGCTTATTAAAATGATAAACCTAGTCTAAACCAAATAAATTCCTTGCAAAGGATAAGCATGGTTAGTATAAAAATCAACTTGATTTTTAGATAAGGAGAAACAAGATGAAGACCTATTTAGATTGCATTCCCTGCTTTGTTCGTCATGCCCTTGATGTTGGGAAAATGATAGGTATAGATGATGGTCTTATGGAGCATTTAATGCGTGAAGTCCTTTTAACATTAAGCCAGATAGATATGTCAAAACCACCTCCATATACAGCTAAACACATTCATGCCTTAATTAGAAAAATAACCAACAATCCTGACCCATACAAAGAAATAAAAGATAGACACAACAAACTGGCACTTGAAAATTATCCCAAACTAAAGTCCATGGTATATAATTCCCAGGACCCATTAAATACAGCCATGAGACTTGCAATGGCTGGAAATGTAATAGATCTTGGGGTGAAAAATGAGATAACCCCAGGTGAAATAAAACAATCCATACTTAATGCCTTATCTGAAGCAGTTATTGGAGATTTTGAACTATTTAAAAATCAAATAGTGAGAGCAAAAAAAATATTATATCTAGCTGACAATGCTGGAGAAATAGTATTTGACAAGGTGTTTATCGAAGAAATAGGACCTGATAAAATCACTTTGGCTGTAAGGGGTAAACCTATTATAAACGATGCAACTGTCTCTGATGCTAATTTCTGTAATTTAGATAAACTTGTCAGGATAATAGATAATGGCTCAGATGCCCCAGGCACCATTTTAGAAGACTGCAAAAAGGAATTTTTAGAAGAATTCTGGAATGCAGATTTAATTATTTCAAAAGGTCAGGGGAATTTTGAGAGTTTAAGTAGTGTGGAACACAACATCTTTTTCTTATTTAAGGCAAAATGTGATGTTATAGCAACACATGCAAAAGTTAAACTGAACTCATTTGTCTTGACACAGCCAATAAAAAATAAATAAAAAAATTTACCTGCTGAAAATATTATTGTAAATCTAAAAAAAGGAGTAGATGCATGCCCACCTATGAATATGAATGCAAAGAGTGCGGTTATAGATTTGAGATGGAGCAGTCAATCACAGATGAACCAATAGATAAGTGCCCTAAATGTGGATCCACTGTTAAACGTCTAATTAGCGGGGGTATGGGTTTTATTTTAGAGGGATCAAGAACCCATACTCCCAGAAGGGATCGAGGCAATGGATGTAGGTTCGAGGCCACTGGTAGGACCTGTTGTGGCAGAAGCGAACCATGCGGAAAAAATCACTGTGAACACTAAAATATCTTACCAGAGTTTATTATTTTGATAAACTCGGGTTAATGCAGAAGTCTAAATAACAATAAAAATAGATATAATTAAAACTCCTTTGTCCAGCCCACATTTGCAAATTCAAATTTATCCTTAAACCTCATATAACAGTGGGCTGCTGCAACAGGACCTGTACAGTGGGAAACTGCAACAAGCTCAACTGAAAAGCGCTCAAGCTCATTTAAGATATTATTTAATGCCTCACCTGGGGGGAAAAAGCCAAGGTGGGTGCCACCTATTACTGCATAGAACTTTTTATGACCTGTCTTTTCTGAAAGGTATCTCAAGATATTCACAACTCCACTGTGGGCACACCCAAGGAGGACAACAGGTCCTTTGTCTGTTTCAATCAACAGGCTTATGTCATCATTAAATGGATCTTCAATATAATTTCCATCCTCTGTTTTTACCAAAAGGCGTCTATCTTTTATTGCAAATTCCTCCTCCTTTGGGATCTCACCTGAGAAATAAATACCTTTTGAGATCTCTGTGAATTCTTTTAAATAGACAAAATTTGCCTTGAGGGAATCTTCCAGGAGTTCCTTTTTAAATCTAATTCCAATATAGATGTAATTTGGTCCCAATGGTGTCTCCAATTTTGCATATTTGGCACCAAAACAATCAGGATGCATATACACATTTGCTCCCCTTGGTGGGTACAGTGCATCTGCAAGTCCACCTGTGTGGTCATAGTGTCCATGGGAAATTACGATCTTATTTATTTCCTTAAAATCCACTCCCAGTATAGATGCATTGTGCTTTAGGGTAAACCCTTGTCCAGTATCAAACAAAATCTTTTTCCCGTCCTTTTCAATTAGGGCAGAAAATCCATGCTCACCTGTTAGTCCAAACATGGAACCGGCAGTATTTTCGCAGAGTATTGTAATTTTTGTCCCCATAGCTTAAACCTCCTGTTTAAAATAAAAAAAGGGCGTGTATACACGCCCTTTTTATCAAAGTTTCATTGTTTTTAAAACCCTATTTTTCATCTAATTTTAGTATTGGTTCCAGAATCTTAGAAAGTGCTTTGGCTGCTGGAGAATCTTGGTGATACTTTATAAAAACATCTCCACTATCTCCAGCTTCCACCAATTTGGGGTCCAGGGGGATTTTTCCAAGAAATGGCACACCACTTTCTTTTGCCAGGGCCTCACCACCTCCTGATTTAAATATATCTACCTCTCTGCCACAGTGAGGGCACACAAAACCACTCATATTCTCAATAACACCTATTACAGGATTTCCAGTATGACGACAGAAATTTATTGAACGTCTAACATCGTCAACTGCCACATCCTGGGGAGTGGTTACTATAACTGCATGGGCATCTTTTCCAAGAAGCTGCATAACAGATAAGGGCTCATCTCCTGTACCAGGAGGACAGTCCACAACAAGATAATCCAGCATGCCCCAGACAACATCTTCTATAAACTGCTTTATCACACCCATCTTAAGTGGGCCTCTCCAGATTACAGAATCCTCTTTGGAAGGCAGTAAAAATCCCAGTGAAATTACAGAAAGATTCTTTGACCATGGGATTGGATACATTCCACTTGCACCAACCTCCGGCCTTGCCCCATCTAGTTTAAGTAAACGGGGAATAGATGGACCATGAACATCAACATCCATGAGTCCAACCTTCTTGCCCTGCATAGACAAACCAACAGCTATATTTGTGGCTATACTGCTCTTCCCAACCCCGCCTTTACCTGAAAGTATTACAATCTTATGCTTTATTCTACTAAGTGCCTTTTTCAACTTTTCATCCTGATATTCCTCGCAAGAACCCTTTTTTGAACAACTCTCACACTCTTTTTTCTCCATATCACATTTTTTCTCACTCATAAACTCAAACCTCCTGATTTTACTAATCTATCCAAATTCCGTAAACTGTCCAACAAAATCAACACAACTAGCCAAGCGAAAAATATATAAGTTCATAATAACACATTGTAAAGGGGAAAAATTAGCCTTATCTAACTTTTTTAAATAAGTAAAATTTTATCCTTGAATATATAAAAGATATCTTCCCCTCATTTCTGGATCTTTTTATAATAATCACCAATTGCCTCGTGCAGGGTATTTGCAGACAGATAGGCACAGTGTTTGTGATCTGTAGGTAAAGAAGGCAATCTATCTAAAACATCCTCCCCTGATATCTTTTCTGCCTCCTCCAAACCCTTACCAAGGGCCATATCACAAACAACAGACCCACACACAGCAGTGGCGATACAACCGTCTGTCCAGTATGAAATTTTATCAATCTTTCCATCTTTTACCTTTATCAAGATCTCCACAGTGTCTCCACATGTGCCAGTAACCTTTCCCTCACCATCACCTTTTTCCAACACATTAAAATATTTTAAGTTTTTCCATATCTCAGCTATTTCCTTCCCATAGGTCTGTTCTACTTTTTTATCCATATCATATTGAAGCCCCTGACAAAATTCATCCAACTCATCCATTTTCAATCCTCCCTCTTAATATTGTAAATTTATTAATATTACAGGCCTAGTTCCTATATTCAATGGGATCTTTGATATTTGCCTCTTCAAATCCTTTAAGCCTAAGCAAACACGCAGGACACTTTCCACACGCAGGTCTTCTACCTTCATAACAAGTATGTGTGTATTTGTACCAATCAAGTCTCCCTAAATCCTTCATCAAGAGCACTGTCTCTTTTTTTGACAGATACATAAGGGGTGCGTGTATTTCAAAGGAAGAATCCACTGCCAGCTCTAAAGTGGCATTTAGAGATTTTATAAAGGTGTTTCTGCAATCAGGGTATCCACTAAAATCGGTCTGAGATACCCCAACTACTATGTTCTTTATTCCATAGAGATAGGCAATGGAAGCAGTAGAAGATATAAAAAATAGATTTCTAAAAGGGACAAACGAAGCTGGAAGGTTTTCGTCCAGATCAAAGGACTTATTAAAATTGCCTGCTTTTTCTAAAAGGGCACTCTTGGAGATCTGTGAGAATAGCCCATCTATTTTGATCTCAAAATGTTTCTCACATCCAGCAAGCTGTGAAAGCTTTTTTGAACACTCAACCTCAATTATATGCCTTTGACCATATAAAAAACAGACACTGAAAATCTTTTTAAATCTTTCTTTTGCCCAGGCAAGACAGGTTGCAGAATCCTGCCCCCCTGATAGGCAAACAATTGCATATTCTCTATCTGTTTGTCTCACCTTAAGTATACCCCCGCCATTAATTATTTCCACCAGGTGAGACATTAAGCACCTTGTAGAGCAAGGTCAAGGCATTTTAAACCACACTTACTTTGTTCCTTCCTCCTTCCTTGGATTTATATAGGGCAGAATCTGCCCATTTGACGGCATCTTTGATATGGTAACCACTTTTGGGATCAAATTCTGATACACCCATACTCACAGTAACCTTTATTGTCCTTTCCCCATCTATTTGAAAATTATACTCCTCTATTTTCTGCCTCAATCGCTCAGCAAAAACATACCCACTATTCTTATCTGTATGGGGCAACACCACAAGAAATTCTTCACCACCAAAACGAATCACATAGTCAATTTCCCTTGCATTATCTTTTATTATACTTGCCAGTTGTTTTAGGACCATATCCCCGGCAATATGACCAAATCTGTCATTAATCTCTTTGAAATGATCTATATCAATCATAACCATACTGAATTTTGAACCAAGACGTTCATGTCTCTTTACTTCCTGCCTGATAATTCTGTCAAAATAATGACGATTTCCCACTCCAGTCAAAAAGTCAATATAGGCAAAAGAAGACAATTTTTCATATTCCATGGCCCGTTGTATGAGTAAACATAGATGTTCAATGGCCATCTCCAGGACAGAAAATTCATCTGAACCCATATGGTTGGTATCTCCTGTAAGGTATACCTTAAAATTCTCTCTACTAGGCGATACATCTAACACATCTACTGTTTTACTATCTGAGACATCTATACCCAAGGTGATTATATTTAAACTACTTTCACACAATTTTAGCCTTTTCAATACATAATCAATCCAAAATTCTCTGTTGCGAGCATCTGTTATATAGAATTTATAACTACCATTCTCCTCTGGAATCAATACACAAAGGCTCTGGATATCAAAATATTCCTTAATTTTAAAAAAACCGCTCTTTAAAATTTCCTCTACCTCCCTCAAGGGAGTCACTGTCCCAAAAAATTCATTTAAAAAATCCAGTTGATAGGCCTTTCTAAAATATAGCTCCCTGTATAAAGCGATTTCTTTTTTTAAATCTAATACATAGTTATTTAACCCTTTAGCATCATCAATAACCTTTCTCAATTCATCATCCTTTTCCAGTATCTTGGAAGATATTGCAACTAGACATTCACTAAAAATATCTGAACCACTTAAAAAAGAATCCTCTACCCTTTTTATATGAATACTTTTCCCATAATATCCCTTATTGTCTTTAGATAATCTTGTCCACTGCCTCCAAGGAATCATGATAACATAAGCATCGCTCTCTATTATTTGATCAAAGGTATCCTTTTCATTTGACTCTATAAACATTATCTCCTGGTTACTTATCAGGCTAAGGATCTTATTTTTTTCCACTTCATTAAAATCAATACCAATGACCTTTCCATGGGATTGGAATGTCTTTGTCATACACATGACCCTCATAATTTAGTACGATCAATTAAAAAAAATATGAAAACAAGGAATTTTTTGCCTTATATAATTTTAAGCAAAAAAAATACCAAATTAGTGATGGTATGAAGAATTTATAAATATCTGGTAGGCCCTATATATTTGTTCCAAAAGGATAACTCTGGCCATCTCATGGGTATATGTAAGAGGACTTAAACTTAATAAAAAATCTGACCTTTTCCTGATCTCATCAGAAAGGCCATAGGAACCGCCAACTACAAAACAGGGAATTTTACTTGGGAAGTCTATCCATACTGTCAGTTTTTTGGCAAAATCCATAGAGTTAAGTAACTTTCCCCTTTCATCAAGTAAAATTAAAAAATCAGAAGGAGATAATCTTTTTAAGATCTCCTTGGACTCTAATTTTATCCTATCACCAATTGAACCTTTTTTAGAGTCCTTAATTAATACTAAGTCAACTTTAAAAAAATTTCTAATCCTCTCCAGATATAATTCCTCAGCCTTTTTCCAGAAGGATTGTTTCATTTTGCCTATGAAAATAAGTTTTATGCGTCTTGCCATGTATAAAAAAACTCTATATTCTCTTGTCCTAGGATACGAAAAAATTAAAGTAATTGACTCAAAGGAAAAAGGAAAACAATGTCGAGGGAAATTAGTTTGAAAATTTTTTTTATGTTCATGGTGTACTCTGTCTTTATGGCTTCATTCTTATTCCCTGTAAACAGTTTTTCCCAAGGAATAACTTTAAAAAATGTTATTTTGAATGCCAACAATCAAGATGTCAACATACAAATATCCTTAAATGTAATTGACCCAAATAAACTCCAGAAAATAATTACTGATAATAAACTCCAGGCA
The DNA here is from genome assembly GCF_054654515.1 of Desulfothermus okinawensis JCM 13304. Taxonomy (NCBI): domain Bacteria; kingdom Pseudomonadati; phylum Thermodesulfobacteriota; class Desulfovibrionia; order Desulfovibrionales; family Desulfothermaceae; genus Desulfothermus; species Desulfothermus okinawensis. The sequence continues at coordinate 27,750 of NZ_BAAIEW010000011.1, forward strand.
GTGTTCTCCTGTGATGTAAAAATTCAAAAGGATAGGGAACTTTTTTTTGACAAAACAATTATAAGTAAAAAACTGGAATGGTTAATATTTTTTAATCCTATAAATAACCAGTTTACCCTTAAGGATAAAAATGGAAAAATCTATTCTACTAATTCCCTGGACACACTACTGAAAAAAATATCCAATTTAAATCTCAAATTCCCAATCTGGACAACACCCACTGGAAAAGGGAAATATCATTTAATCCTTCAATTTTCTTTGAAAAGAAAAGTCCCATACTGGATTGAGAAAACACTTTTTTTCTGGAATTTTGATATAACACCACCATCTGAATACTATATTGATTTTAAATTCTAAATTTACCCATGAAAAATATAAACATACCAAAAAAAACCAAAGTAGAATTTCTAATCATAATCATTTCAATAATTTTGATCATTCTATTTAGCTGGATTGAGTTGAAATTTTTTGGAGTGAACTCATATCTTTTTTTAATAGTATTTAACTTAAATGTAATTCTCTTATTGGTAATACTTTTTCTGGTCATTCGAAACAGCGTTAAATTATTTTTAGACAGAAAAAGGGGAGTAGGAGGGTCAAGATTAAGGACAAAACTTGTTCTCTCATTTATCTCTCTATCCCTTATACCTACAATACTAATGTTTCTAATCTCTGTTAAATTCGTTCAAACATCAGTTGATTACTGGTTTAGGAATCAAATTGATAATTCTTTAAAAACAGCCCTTGAAATTGGTAAAATAAATTACAAGTACATCCAGGACAACCTGGAACACTTATTAGACAGATTTACAAATAAAAATTTTAATAAACACAGTGAAAAAGAATTAATTAAAATAACATCTGCCTTTGCCAAGGAGAATAACATTGGAATTTTGATTTTAAAAGAAGACGAAAAAGTAGTTGGATATATAAGTGAGGACTGGAAAAAAATCTGGGATGAATTAAATAGCAAGATAGAATGGGACTCCATTGAAAAGAAAGGAGAATTTTGGGTAAATATATATTCTTTTGAAGAATCAGACTATGTTATAGGTGTATCCCCTTTGTCAAAAAAAGGTATACTAGGTTACGATTTTATAATAGAGGGGATAAAACTTAAATACTCTATCACAAAAAAGATGGAAAAAGTTGTACAAGGGGTCTATGAATACAACCAGCTTAAATCCTTAAAAAAACCCCTTAAAACATCTCTATACATACTGTTAGGAGTAATGACCCTTTTGATAATTTTTGGTTCAATGTGGTTTGGTCTAAAGCTTGCCAAAGAAATATCTTATCCTATCCAGGCCCTATCCTCAGGCACCAAGAGGATAGCCTTAGGAGATTTTGAAGTAAGGATTGAAGACGAATCAGAGGATGAGTTGGGGACCCTGGTAAAATCCTTCAACTTAATGGCAGAGGAACTTAGAAAAAGTCAAAGGCGTCTAAATGAGGCAAATGAAATACTCTCCAGCAAAAACCAGGAGCTTGAGAACAGAAGACAATACATGGAGGCAGTTTTAAATACCATAACCTCAGGTGTGATCAGCTTAGACAGCCAGTTAAAAATTAACACCATAAACAAGTCCGCCCTGGAAATCTTAGAAATTAAAGAGAAAAACATAGTGGGCAAAAAGCTATTCGCAATCCTTCCCAAACAACATGCAGATGAATTTTCAAATCTGCTGAGCAAACTAGATAGGTTCCCCCATAAGGTGGTCCAGACCCAGCTTTTGATCTCTTTGGACAAAAAAGAAAAAAGACTTTTATTAAACCTGGTTAGCTTGAAGAGACATGGGAATGAACAAGTTGGGACCATTATAGTATTTGAGGATATTACAGAGCTGGACAAGATGCAGAGGCTTGCTGCATGGCAGGAAGTTGCAAGAAGAATTGCCCATGAGATAAAAAACCCATTGACCCCCATAAAACTATCTGCCCAGAGATTGGAAAGGAAATTTTCCAAATTAATAGACGATCCTGCCTTTGGGGAAGGTATAAAGGTAATAGTAAGACAGGTTGATCACCTACAAAGCCTGGTAAGGGAGTTCTCAGAATTTGCTAAACTTCCTGAAATAGTCCCAACAAAAAACAAGATACAACCCCTGATTGATGAAATATATCTCCTGTATACAACAAGCTATCCCAAAATATCATGGAAGCAACACATTGATCCCCAAATTCCTCCCTTTAAATTTGACTCCCTTGCCATTAGACGGGTGGTAATCAACCTGATAAACAATGCAGTGGAGGCTATGACAAGGGAGAAGAACCCCAAAATTGAAATTATTTGTACATATGATAAAGATAATTCCTGTGTTGTAATGGAAATAAAGGATAATGGACCGGGATTAAGCCCAAAAGAGATCTCCCGCATATTTGAACCATACTTTTCCATGAAAAAGGGGAGTACTGGTCTGGGGCTCACAATTGCCAGATCCATTGTAAAAGAACATGGGGGGGATATAACTGTTTTTTCCAATGTGGGCAAAGGCACTTGTTTTAGGATAACTCTTCCAGTTTAAGGAACTTGTGATGGAACCGTTGATTTTAATAATAGATGACGAAGAAGATATAAGGATTTCCCTAACAGGAATTTTAGAGGACGAAGGTTACAGATGTATTGGCTTTGAATGTGGTGAAAAGGCCATTGAATTTATCAAGTCAAAGGTAGAGCCTGATGCAATTTTTCTGGATATATGGCTCACTGGAATGGACGGAGTAGAAGTTTTAAAGGTCCTGAAAAAGGATATGGGCCACATCCCTGTAATAATGATATCTGGACATGGAAACATTGAGACAGCAGTTCAGACCATTAAACTGGGGGCATTTGACTTTATTGAAAAGCCCCTGTCTTTGGAAAAAGTAGTGGTGACTGCTAAAAAGGCACTGGAGTTTAAAGAACTAACTGTTGAAAATCAGAGGCTCAAGTATAGGGTCAAAAAAGATATTGTAGAAGAACTAACAGGCAAAAGCAAAGCGATATTAAAGGTAAAAGAACAAATAGAAAAAGTAGCACCTACAGACGCATGGGTGCTAATAACCGGATCCAATGGAACAGGAAAGGAGATAGTTGCCAGGGCAATTCACAAAAAAAGTAAAAGGGCAAACAGACCACTTATTGCAATAAATTGTGCTGCTATTCCAGAAGAATTAATAGAGAGCGAACTCTTTGGCCATGAAAAAGGGTCTTTTACTGGAGCCCATAAGTCCCATATGGGAAAATTTGAGCTAGCGCATATGGGTACGCTATTTCTAGATGAAATAGGGGATATGAGCTTGAAGACCCAGGCAAAAATCCTGAGGATATTACAGGAACAGAAATTTGAACGGGTAGGAGGAAATAAGACAATAGAGGTGGATGTAAGGGTCATAGTTGCAACAAACAAAGACTTAAAAAAAGAAATTGAAGAAGGTCGGTTTAGGGAAGACCTCTACTATAGATTAAATGTATTTCCAATTCATGTCCCAGACTTAAAGGACAGAAAAGAAGATATTCCCATTTTAATAGAAGAATTTATTGATTCATTTTGCAAAGAAAATGGCTATCAACCTATAAAATTTACAAAATCTGCCCTGGCCAGACTAACTAACTATCCCTGGCCAGGAAATGTTAGAGAACTAAAAAATTTTACAGAAAGGATGTTAATATTATATGCAGGTAGGAAAGTAGATGTGTCTGATCTACCTGAGGATTATAAAAATTCAGCTTCACCTACAAACAATTGTTCTAAAACTGGATTTATGGATATGGACTTTAAAACAGCTAAATCAGAGTTTGAGAAACAGTACCTTGCATCAAAATTAAAAGAAGCAAATGGAAACATCTCCAGATTATCAGAACTAATTGGCCTGGAGAGGAGCTATTTGCATAAAAAATTAAAGTCCTATGGTATCTTAGCAAGTAGCTCCTAGCCCAAGTTTATCAATTTTATAACCTTGGGCTAAAACTACTAATCCTTTTTTTGCTCATCCGCCTTTTTTTCCTTTGTAGATGCAGTGGAAGATTCCTTATTTAACTTGTTCAAATCATAAATTCCATATTTTAGGTAGCCCATTACATTGTTTAGACGGGGATCAGATTTACTCTCAACTAAAATCATATTCCCCTCCACCAGGGGTTTTACATATGGAAACAGCTCTTTTGCCCCTCCACCTGTTAAGACAATCAAGTCAATATCCCAATCATTTTCCCATACCCTATTTATATCATTGGCAATTTGGGAAGCAAAATGAGAGTACACACGTTCCTTTAAATTTGTAATCTTATACTCTTTTCCTTTAATTTTGATTGAACCAGAAAAAATTGCCTCGTATAATCTAAAAAGTTCAATGCTAACACCTGTTTTTTGTCTCAATTTATTTGATATTAAACTAAAACACTTTGACATCCCATTGTCTGTGGTAGTACTACCCCTTTCAACATATCTTAAATGGTCCAGCAGGACAAAATCAGTGGTCCTGAAACCAATATCCACTACACCAACCTTTTGGGTTGCCAATTTTTTGTTTGTAACTATACCCTGCTCATTAAATAAAAGGTTAAACACTGAACCCATTGGCTGGGGAACCACCTTTATCTTGGCAATATTTATTCTCTTTTCCCTTCCCCTACCATTTTTGGACAAAAACTCAACCTTGTGAAATCCCTGGAGTATTTCCTTTATTTTTTTCGCGTCCCTTCTGTAATATCCAACAGGTAGTCCTGTGACCACGCTTACTGTTTCCACGTCATCAGTAAGCATACCTAAGCATGATATGGCGAGTATCTTTACAAACTCACTGACCAGCTTTTCCTGGTCCAAGGTATATTGCCTGACCAATGACTGCTTTTCTGCCAGCTCTCCTAAAAAAAACATGTCGTCTTCAAGCTTTACCTGGAGGTTTTCCTCAAAACTATCCTCTTCTAATAAAAAATCAAATTGAATATCTGCGTATTCCCCTATAATTGATTTAAATATTACATATTCCTCACCATTTGTGGCCTTTGTAAAACCAAATCCCACATCTATGCCAATTGGTCTCATAGCTACATATCTCCTATTTGTATCCATTTTATATCCAAAGCCCTCTAGCCCAGGTTTATTAAAATGATAAACTCGGACTCGTATGTTTCACATTTCATTGCTTGGCTTTTTTTAAACAATTTGGTAATCTTTTGCAAAGGAAAAATAAAAAATCAAGGAGCAGGGGATGAGAACAATTTATATTGGTTCCACATCGAGATATGCTGGCAAGACATTAATCACCATAAGTCTGGGCCTATATTTCCAAAATATGGGACTTAAAGTGGGTTTTATAAAGCCAGTTGGTACTTCGCCCTCCAGTGAAAATCTAGACAAAACAGTAGACCAAGATGCAGTTTTTGTGCAAAATATTCTTGGTCTTGATAATGACCCAGAATTGGTTACCCCGGTGGTTGTCACCAGGGATTTACAACTTTCTGTGTTTAAAAAGGGATGTCCTGATTTTATGGGCAAGATATTAAAATCATTTGAGGAGCTAAAAAAAGGCAAGGACATAATGCTAGTATGTGGTTCTGGAAGCTTCTTACATGCAGGTAAATATTGCAATGTTGCAGGCATTGACGTGGCAAATGCACTGGAAGCAAAGGTAATATTAATTGATAGGTTTTTTAAAGAATTCTACTACGATTATTTGGTTAGTGCAAAAGAACTCCTAGAAGACAGGCTTATTGGTTGTATTTTGAATTCTGTACCCGAGCGTATAATGGATGTGGTGGACAATTTACTAACGCCCCTATTGAACAAAAAAGGCATAGATGTCTTAGGAGTAATACCAAAGGATCCTGTTCTATACTCAATACCCATAAAGGAATTGGCCGCAAGGCTAAAAGGAAATATTATATCTGGTCAAACCAAAAAGGATGAACTGGTTATTGACTTTATTATAGGTACCATGCAAGTGGAAAACTTTATGTTCCACTACCAAAAGAAAAAAAATCCAGCTGTAATTGTAGGAGGAGACAGGTCAGACCTTCAATTGGTGGCCTTAGAAGGCAGGTGTAAATGTCTTATTTTAACTGGTAACATATACCCCAATGACATAATATTAAATAGGGCAAAAGATCTAAATATCCCAATACTTGTGGTCAAAGAAGATACCTATACTGTAGCCAAGAAAATGGATTCTATTCTACAGACAATTAAACTGAGAGACCAGCAAAAAATAAATCATGGCTTTAATTTAGTTAAAAAACATATAAATTGGTCCCTCATAAGAAGGGCATTGGGACTAGAAAAATAGGAGGGAGGATCGCCCTCCCCCCTATTTAAGGCTTTCTGTATTCCTTAGGGGGTTTTATACAACTCTCTACTAATTCAGCTAGATTTGCCGTTGCAAGGGCAATACAGGTATCTGCTGCCCCATAGTATATCTTTAATTCGCCATTATCTTCTAAAATTGTACCACAGGGAAACACCACATTTGGGACATCCCCAACTCTTTCATACATCTCACTTGGTCCAAATATATAATATGGTGTATATCCTATTATCTTGTGAGGTTCTTCTAAATCAAGGAGCATAGCCCCCACACGATATATCAAACCACCGCCAGCCAGTCTCACTCCGTGAAAAAAGACCAACCACCCCTTTTCTGTGGGTATTGGCGGAGTAGATGCACCAATTTTAAAGGCACTCCATGCACCAGGAGAAAAAAACATAAGTACCCTACTCTCTCCCCAGTGAATGAGATCTGGAGAATAGGTTATCCACATGAGATTCATTTTCCCACCGCGTCCAGCTGGCCTTGTTATCATCACATATTTACCGTTAATCTTTCTGGGAAAAAGCACCCCATCTTTATTGTCCACATCTGTTGCCAGGCTAATTCTCTCAAATTTTTCAAAGTCTTCTGTCACCCCTATACCTATTCTCACCCCATATGGGCCATATGCAGTATAGGTTATATAGTATTTTCCATCTATCCTGGTGATTCTTGGATCTTCTACCCCAAATCTTTCATAGGGTTCAAAATAGGGATCTTTTGATGACACTATCCATGGTTTTTTGTCCACCTTAAAATCCAATCCATCATGGGATCTGGCCAATGTAAGATGGCTCTTTCCCTCAAAATCCTCTATCCGTAGAAGAAGCAAGTACTCCCCGTTAAATTTGCACGATGCAGCATTAAAAACTGTGTTGCAATGATACGGTACATCTGCCCTGGTTATTATTGGATTCAGTGGATGTCTCTTGATTATCTCCATCTGATATTTCTTTTTCATCTGACCTCCTTTTTTCCTATTGGCAGAAAATATTAATCCATCCAGATAGTGGAAACATTTAATACCGAAGGCTCAATTAAATCTCTATATATAGATATATGTCTGTCAGCTACCAAGGACCAGGATATTTTTTCTTTTACATATAATCTTGCATTGTCAGATAGTTCCCTATAAATTTTTTCATCCTTTAACAAGTATAAAATGTTCTCAACATATTCATGGTCATTTTTGCACATAAGACCAGATTTATATTCTGAAAAAATAGACTCCATGGTCTTGTTGTAAGAAGTTACAACAGGCTTTCCAAAAGACATACAGTTAGCAAAGATTCCGCTCTGAGAGATCTTCTTATAAGGCAATACAACTACATCTGCAGCAGAAAGGATAATATCAAAAGAATTCTGGGAGATCTGCCCCCTTATGACTTTAATGTTGTCTTTTGCTGGAGATGAATTTATCCTTTCAAATAAAAGATTTCTATATTCTAAATATGCCATGGTCCTGAGTTTCCCTGCAATTATTAATACTACCTTTCCATTATATTTTGCTACTATTTCTGGCCACAGATCTATTACCTTCTCAAAATTTTTATAAGGGCTAAAATAGCCTATCATTAGAACTATTTTTGTATCTTCATCAATCCCCAGCCTTGTTTTGGCATCTATTATGTCATCTAATTCTCTGGCCCCATGGGGGATCACACTAATTTTCTCATCAAGCCCGTCTATATTGCCCAGATCATTTGTCAATGCCTGTTTTTGAAACTGTTCATGAACTATCACCTTATCTGAATAATTCAAAAAAGAAGAAAAAAGTATCTTGTGCTCAAAGATATTTTTCTCATATATGGTATGTAAGGTGGTGACACAAGGTATATTACTCATTTTCAATTGTAAATAGAGGGGCACTATAGAAACACCATAATATTTGCCAAACAAATTAAACTCATGCTGTATGTGCACAAGATCTGGAGACAATCTAACAACCATATCAAATATTTTGTATGACAGATCCCTGTCTTCATAATCAAAACAACTAAATACATTTTTCCCCTGTCCTCCATAGTGAGAAATAATGTAAACATCAACTTCCTTGGCCCTCAATGCCTCTGTCAAAAATTTGGTGTAAGTGGCTATCCCACATTCAATTGGAGGGTATGTTGAGACAAATGCAATACGCATTTCTATCACCCCTTATTTTTTTAGTAATAAAATAATAAGAATAATTTTACTAAAATAATAATTAGCCAAAACCTTTTGTCAAAGGATAATGGATAATTTTAAAAATAAGACTACTGGGCGGAAATTTTTGGAGGAGAAATGGGTAAATAAATAGATACAGATGTCCCTTTATCTGGGGCAGAGTCTACAAAAATCTTTCCATTGTGCTGTTTGGTTACAATAAAATAGGAAATATATAATCCCAACCCCACTCCTTCACCCACCTGTTTTGTGGTGTAAAAAGGATCAAATATATTGCCTATGACATCTTTAGGAATACCGGGTCCATTGTCTTTTATATTTATCTTAACCATGTCCTCGTGATAAGTAATCTTTATTGTGATTTCAGGGTGATCCACATTAGCCATTGCCTGGGCAGAATTTTTAATAATATTTAGAAAAACCTGCTGCATCTTCGTTGGATCACAACAAATCTTTGGTACATCTTTATATTCTTTTATTATTTTAATTTTCTTCATATCATATTTTTTCTTTAAACTGTAGTCACTATACGCCATGATAAGGGTCTTATCCATAACCTCTCTTATGTCTATGCCATCCATTCTAGCAGAGGATCCTTGTGTAAATGTCAAAAGTCCTCTAATGATGTCAGAAGCCCTCTTTGTTGCTTCCTTTATCTTAAACAGCATATTATCTATTTTTCTTTGGGTTATATAATTTTTGAGGGCATCAAAATCAATACCCATCTCTGTTGCAATTTCTCTATTTTTAGGGGAATCTTTAAGTCTATTACAACAAACATCACAAGCCTGCATAATAATTGCAAGTGGATTATTTATTTCATGGGCTATCCCTGAAGCCATATTCCCTATGGTTATCATTTTCTCTGAATGTATCAACATCTCCTCAAACCTTATCTGTTCTGTAATATCATCAATCTTTATAACTGCACCATCAATTCCATTAGACTTTAAAGGAAATATGGTTATGTTTTCAAATCTTTCAGCTCCATTATCTGTCTCTGATTTCCTAAAAAAAGACTGGACATCTTTTGAATTTATGGCCTTATTTAACCTATCCTTTAACTCACTGCCCATATGGAAAACTTCAAAAAGATTTTTATCCCTTAAATCTTTTAAGCCTATGGATCCTAAAAATCTTTCTACAAACCTATTCCAATAAACAATTTTAAAATCCTCATCAACAGTAATTAGCATAGATGGCATTGAATTTATTATGTTTTGTAGCATATTTCTCAATTTTTCCACTTCAATTTGATTCCTTCTTTGCTCTGTTATGTCTTGCACTATTACGAGTACTGCTGGACTACCTTCATAATCAATTACAGAAACTGTGAAGTCCAGTAACCTCTTCTCTCCATCCTTTGTAATTATCTGAAATTCATATCTATCTATCAAATCCTCCTTTCCCTTCTGTCTCTTAATTCCATGCTCTCTGATCATTTCGTATATTTCACAGGGTGCAAACTCCCAAAATTTTTTAGAGAGCATCTCTTCTTTTGTATACCCCAAGAGATACTCACAAACCCTATTGCAATACATGATCTTTTCTCCTTGATAAATCAAAATGCAAAGAGGTGCATTTTCCGCAAGATTTCTAAATTTTTCCTCACTTTTCTTAAGCTCTTCTTCCCTCTTCTTTATCTTCAAGCCTAGATCTTTCACTGAATCAAATATAGGTTTAAATTCTACAAAACCTCCATATGTGCCAGGATAATCATAATCTCCTTCTTTAACTCTTGAGATTGATTTAACTAAAGCGGACATTGGTTCTTGGAGTTTATTTCTTAATATCATGTCTGTAGAAAAATAAATAAGAATTATTATGAATAATACTAAAGATATGTTAGTTAATAAAAAATTTTTAGCATATATAGAAGCCACATCCTTATTAAACTTTATTGATACGTATCCTATTATACCACCTTTATATACAATTGGTACCTTAACAGTTTCTATATTTATATGCTTTCCCAAGTTGCATTTAAATAACATAGATTTATCTGGCATGGATACTACTTCTATTCCATCTATTAAGTCATTTTGCAGATAACTTTTAGATATGGTATTAATTTCTTCAACATTTAATTCCCACATTGGATATATGTATGCTTTTTTTATATGTTCAATTACCTTATTCTTCTGCGATAAAAATTCATTTTTAATATTTGATTGAAGTATATAGTAGTTGGAATAAACAACCACCAATGATACAGATAGGACTATAAAGATTAGATTAAATCGTAACATATTTATTATACTTTTATTTTTCATAGTAAGAGCCTACTTATATAACTTAATTATCATTCTATTTACTTTTTCAATTAAAACATCTGAAACATCCTTAGAAAACATTATATATCTTTTATTTCCCTTTTTAACATCAGACATCTGTAAAACAACAAAATCTTTTTTTTATATCCAGCTGAAGAAATTAAAAAATCTACTTCTTCTGGAGATATCAGCATATAAGAAAATCTTTTAAACCTTAACATACGTATCAAATCCAGTTGAGTCCCATCCACATTGACGATTTTTGGTCTAAAAATCCTTTGATACCCTTCCACTTCCTCTCCATAAGAAAAATTATTAATCTTTCCCCATGTACATGACCTATCTCTGAATATATCGGTAAGTTTATGTTTTTTTATTAGCCTTTGATTCCACTTTCCAGTTAGAACCACAAGGGGCCTATTTTCAAATATTGGAAGAGAAAACTTTGCCCATTTTAACCTGTTTTTTGTTTTAAACCACCCAGGAGAGCATAAACCCTTATCCCCCTTTTTAAAAGACACTATAATTCTGTTTGGGGTAGAGAGTTTGACCTCAAATGGTACACCTGATTTTTTTAAAACTAAAATAGCCCTCTCTAAAATTATTCCACTGGCTCTTTTGTTGGCATAAACGTAATATGGAGGTCTGTGAAAAAATAACAGTTTTAATTTTTGTCCAAAAGTTAGGGTCACACAAAAGAATACAAAGAGTAAAGTAAACCATATAAGTTTTCTCATTGTTTCACCCTAGTAAACTCAAAATTTCTTCTACTAGTTCTGAGAAATCTAAAACTGGTTTGTGAAATATCCTTTTCCTTACTTTACCTATGTGAGAGATATCTGTTATGTGGAAATCCATGGAGCCAGTTAGGATTAGAAAGTGCATGTGGGGATCAAGTTGCTTAGCCTGCTCAATAAATTGTACCCCATTCATTCCTGGGAGCCTTATGTCCACAAGTGCCAGTCTAAATTTCTCTCTTTTCAACAGTTCAAGTCCATCTTCACCACTGGCAGCTATTTTACACTCAATGTCATAATCCTCCAACAAAAGACTCAGGGTCTCTGAAACACCCCTTTCATCTTCTATCACCAAAATCTTTCCCTTCCTTTTATTCATCTACCACCTCCTTAATATAAAAGGTCTTCTTAATTGTAGGAGATGGAGAAATAGCTCATTGGTAATATAAGAGAATGTAGCTAGAAAGATATTCTAATTATGTATCAGAATAGACCATTTTATAAACATTAGCAATAGTCAATTTATGTTTTTATAACTCAATGAAGAAAATTTAGATTAGGCATGGTATTTAATCTTGGAAGGGGAGTTAACAAGTTCTTCAAGGTGTGTTTAAGTTGTCCATATTCATTTTGTTTTAAAATATTTTTTAGTATATAATGTCCGTAAAAAAAATTGGAGCAAAAATAAACAAACCATCTTTTATATAGTTTTATGGCCCGATTGGGGGTAAAGTAGTTAAAAACTTCATCTAACATCCAGTCTGCCACAAGATAATAGGTATCTTTGTCTGGCACAAAGTCGCTTAAGGCTTGTGCAAAGATCCATGGTCTGGCAGCAGAAATCCTGCCCAAGGCTATACCGTCACATCCTGTTAGTTGGACCATTTTCTCCATATGCTCTCTGGTAAACACGTTCCCATTACCAAATACAGGAATTGAAACAGATTCTTTAACCATAGAGATATATTCCCACCTAGGAGCCCTACTTCGCCTATCTGGAGCCACCCTTGGATGAAAAATTAGTGCATCTACCCCTGCATCTTCTAATCTCTTTGCAAATTCCATGGGAAATTCGGGACCTTCCTCCCACCCTGTCCTGAACTTGACTATTAATGGACATTTGACTGCCCGTCTAATGGATGAAACTATTTGAATGGCCTTATCTGGCTCTTTTAATAAAGAGGCGCCATAACCCTTTTTACACAACCGGGAGATGGAACATCCCATATTTATGTCCACCCCAAAAAGTTTCTCAGACTCAATCCTTTTTGCAGCCCTGACCATGGATTCTATATCACAACCAACGATTTGACCTACAAGAATATTTTCTTCTTCTTTTCTCCACCGAAATACATTGGATTTTTTCTTATTTTCAGTTGGAAGGACACTGGCAAGACACATCTCTGTATACAATAATCCTGGTACAGAAAACTTACATATAACCTTTCTCAGGGCTATTGTTGTAAGCCCTGCCATGGGAGAGAGAATAAGCCTGTTTTTTATTATTTTATGGCCTATTTTTAAAGGGGTATTTAAAAAAGAGCTTAGACTATCCATAACTATTCTCAAAATTGGCAACTGAAAAAGGCATATGTGTGTTTTAATATATTATAGGCTATCTGTAACTGTTGCCAAACAAAAGCAAAAAGGCAACCCACACCACAGGTTGCCTTTTTGCTTTTATATTCTTACCAACTGGATTATTTAAATTTAATAAGGTGTTGCAAGACTCTCGTCGTCTTTATACACCTTTTCATCTATGATCCGGGTCCCCTCTACAATGGATTTGGGCTCTTTTACAGCCTCTAATCTGAAAAAAGAAGATGTATACCAGTCTTTGTCCGCCCTGACACCTATCTTCTGATAGACCTGACACTTTTCTTGATACCTTGAAAAACTTATATCATCTAATGGGTATACACTAAATCTCCTTTTAATATCTGTTATCACAAATCCCATTTCCAGAAATCTTTTCTCAATCTCAAACCATTTCTCCCTTGATGCCTCAATGGTAGTAAGCCCTAAATATCCTGCAGATCCAATTCCCTTTAATGAAGAAGTTGCCCTGGATACAAAAAGGGTGAAGCCTGGTAGTGTCTCCACTGGGTCTGTAATAAATACATCAAATTTCCCCTTAAATTCATCAGGAAGTGCGTATTGGGCATCAAAAATATTTGCTTTTAACGGTAAATTTTCTTTCTCAGCAACTTCATTAATGAAACTTACCAATCTCTCATCAATCTCTACCACCTGCACCCTTTTTGGGAGTTTAGTTAGTGCCAGTGCAATGGAAAGAAGGTCGTCGTCGCCCATTATAAAAATTTCAGAATCCAGTAGATCTCCCCTTTCATAGATGTATGCAACCCTTCTGATCACACCTTCTGGTGATATAAAGCCCTGGTCAAATACCTCTACTGCCTCTGGACGAGATTTTGTTACCTTTTTCCATTTATCTAAAAGATCTTTAAAATATCCCTTTATTTCAACACCAGTTTTTTCACAATAACTGCAGGTTATATCATCAATGCCTTTAAGGGAACTGTATTTTTCTCGGTATTTGGAACTCAGTCTAACCATACCACCGTCAATTTCTATTACCCCTTCCTTCTCCATCTCCCTAATCTTAACAAAAAATTCCTTGAGGGATAAATCCTGTTTTTCAATAAGTTCATATATGGAAATATCACCCTGGCTGCAAAATTGTAGTATTTGATTTTTAAATCTGTCCATTTTAACCCCTATCAATCACCTGATGCTTATAAGAAGTAGGCTTAAATCTTTCCAGAAACAATTCAAATGCCCTGTCCACCTTTGACACATCACCACAGGTAAAAACATCTAAGTTTACCAATTCATATTCTGGCCAGGTATGTATGGATACGTGTGATTCTTCTACAAGAACCACACCAGTCACTCCATAAGGCTGAAATTGTTTGTACATGGATCCAACTTTGTTGAATTTTGCCTCATCTGTAACCTCTTCTAAGATCTCCCTTACCTTGTCTTCATAGGAGATGAGATCCTTATTGACCCCATATAGCTCTGCAATAATATGTCTTCCTACTACCATGGCCACCACCTATACCTAGTAAAAGTTAAAGGTTAAACCCATGCAAGACACCCCCCGCCTAAATATTTTTTTTAGACATTCCATAAAAAACTCCGTTAAACAAAAATAGGCCTCTGTGCAGATAAATAAAGGCCTAAAATAGGGTTAAACAAAAAAATTTTGTGGGTTTCAAAAAAATTGGATGCAGAAACGACATTTTTTACTTCCTATTTACCAACATGTCAAGGGAAAAGCCCCCTGACTACTGATTCTATTTTTTGTCAATTATTATAGAACGTAATCTACTATACTCTTCCTCTGAAACCTCGCCTTTGGCAAGCCTTATTTTCAAAACCTCAAGGGGATCTGGTGGAGTATCCCTTTTAAAAGAATCACCTAAAATCAACTTTAAAATTAATATAATAGCTCCAAGAATAAGTCCAATAAACAAAAATTTCAAAATTATAAACAAAAATCCATCGCTAACACCAACACCAAAAGGCCAGGTATGAAAATCTCTCATATACTCATCTCCCCTCAAACACCTAGAAAGGTAAGTACATCTTTTTTTAGGTCTTCTATATCCTTATCAGCCCTCAATATAAAGTGGGCAATGGATAAATACAGGGGCTCTCTCTCCCTTAGGGTAGCCACCAGCTCTTCCCTAAGGGACAAATCTGTTAAGGGAGGCCTATTTTTATTATCTTTATTGGACAAAATTCTTTTTTCAAAGGTCAGGACATCTCCCATTAGATAAAACACAAACCCTTTTTCCTTTATAAAATTTCTATTTTCTTCTTTGAGTACTATCCCTCCTCCAGTTGCACACACAAAGGCCTTCCTGTAAGTTAAATTTTTTAACACCTGGCTCTCTATTTCTCTAAATTTTTCCCAACTATATTTTTTTACAAAACTCCCAATATCCATTCCAATTTGCTTTACTATTTCCTCATCTGTATCCCAAAAATCCATATTAAGTTCTTTTGCCACCACCTTGCCAAGAGTAGTTTTACCACTGGCCCTTGGTCCAATAAAAAAAATGTTGTGGCTCTTTGGATCAAATTTCCATCCCCTTTTTGCTCCTCCAATTTTATACACAGCTTTCAGATCAGGTTCCTCCAGGGCAAACTCTTTTTTAATAAAACCCCTCATAGGATATCTCCAATAATTTAATTTTATTGCAAATAAAAAAAAATTGAATTACACAACATGTCTTGAAAAAGTTACTTAAAATATTTGATTCAACTTGTAAACCAATTGGAGGGGTGAGTTATGTCTATGATCAATTTTCAGGAATTGAATCTCACAAAGGAAGAAAAGGCCAGGTTTACTCTTAACATGGTACACAGATTAATATTCCACCATGTCTTCTGGTTCAAGGAAGTGGAACACCAATTTGGGTTTGAAGAGGCATTAAATATTTTGAATGATGTCCTCACCCAGGGAGAAAAGGTACACTCAAAGAGGATTCAAAAGGAATTAAATATACCATTCAGTGACTGTTTACCTGAATTTTTATTAAATATGGATGACGAGAATCTCTACAAAATCATGGAAACTGTATCTAAGATGTGGATTGCAAACGACGGGTTGTGGTTTCTCAGCGTGGAGCACAAAAGGGATATGAACGATGCCAAAAGGTGCAATGACTCTTGCTGGTGCTGGTTTTCTCCCATTGAGGCATGGCACATTAAAAGATTTTTAAAAATGGATGATCATCCAGGATTAAAGGGATTGGAAAAGGCCCTTAAGTTCAGGATGTACGCCTTTTTAAATATCCAGGAGATAAAATGGGTAGACGACAACACTCTGGAATTCTACATGAAAAGATGCAGGGTCCAATACGCTAGAAAGAGAAAAGGACTTCCTGATTATCCATGTAAATCAGCTGGACTAGTGGAATACAGAAGATTTGCTGAGTCAATAGACTTAAATATAAAGACCCAGTGTATTGGATGTCCACCTGATGAGCATCCAGATGACTGGTTCTGTGCCTGGAGATTCTCCATATAATAAAAAAGGGGACACACTGTCCCCTACCCACTTAGTTTGAACTTATCTTTCAACCTTCATCAACCCCCAACTTTCTCAGCAACCACATAAGGGGACATGTGTTGGTAAAGGCAGATTGAAACAGATTAATTCCCACAACAAGGGTCAAAAGCAGCCACCAATGGGAAAAACTAACTGCCAAAATAAGGCTCAAAATCACTATAAAACCAGCAACTCCTCTAATAATTCTATTGATCTCCATAACCTAATCCTCCTTTTTTCATATTACAAAACATCCAGGTCTTTTATCTGTAAGTCCACACCAATTAGTCCATTGTAGGTATTAATCCTTGGATAAAAGGCTATTTTTACATGTCTATTGGTAAGGTCTTCTGAAATAAGCTCAGCCATATTCCAGGCCTTGGCCCAAATGGTCTTCTTTGCCTTTTCATCTCTTATTTCAAGAAAAACATGATCCTTTGCCACAATCTTTTGCTTTGTGACTTTCACACCATTTGTCCAGAAAACAGGTTCTGGGTTATTTGGCCCAAATGGTTCCAATAATTCCAATTCCTTAATAAATCTATAATCAACATAAGACAGGGGAAGATAACTATCCACCTGCAAAATTGGAATAAATTCCATACCCTTGGTTAATTTCTCAATTGATTTAATAAACAGTTTTTCAAAATAATCAAGTTTTTCAGTGGCTAAAGTAATTCCCCCTGCCTGGGGATGTCCCCCATATTTTAAAAGTGCGTCCTTGCACTCACTAATTGCCAAGTAGAGGTTAACTTCAGGTATTGACCTTCCAGATCCCTTTATTTTCCCATTCTTACCAGTTAATACAAAGGTGGGTTTATAAAACCTATCGCATATCCTGGATGCAACAATACCCACCACACCTTCGTGCCAATCTTCTCCATATAGTACCAATCCTGGATTATGAATCTTTTCCTGGGCCTGAGAAATAGCATCTTTTAATATCCTGTCTTCTTCTCTTTTTCTTTCCTTATTATATCCTTCCAGAAGTTTTGCAAACTTCCTTGCTTCCCCTATGTCTTCAGTCAAAAGGAGTTCGACTCCCAAATATCCTTTACCCATCCTGCCTGCTGCATTTATCCTAGGGGCCAACATATATCCAACCTCCTCGGTCCTTAACCTTGACCCCAGTTTCAGTCCACTTACCTCTTTTAAAGCAATTATACCAGGACGGGTGTTTTCAGAAAGCAGCAAAAGACCATTTTTTACAAGTATCCTGTTATCAATATCCAAGGGTACCACATCAGCTATTGTGCCCAGGGCCACCAGGTCTAAATAACCCCTTATATCTATCTTTTCTCCTAGCCCATTGTTTATTGCTGCTGCAAGCAAAAACGCCACTCCAACCCCTGCTACATTTTTATATCTACTGCTATCTACTTTTGGATTAATAATAAAATTTGCATCAGGCAGGATATCCAAGGGCATATGATGATCTGTAACCACAACATCCACACCTTGCTCTCTTAACCACCTGACTTCCTCTATGTTGCTTATTCCACAATCAACAGTAACAACCAAATCAACATCCTCTGAAACCAATTTTTTAAGGCCCTTTAAATTTAAACCATATCCCTCTGTGAGCCTATTTGGAATATAATAGGTAGGTAAAAAACCTTTTCTCTTAAGCAAATCCACTAAAATAGAAGTAGATGTTATTCCATCTACATCATAGTCACCCCAAATAGCTATTTTTGACCCTGACTTTAATTTTTCTACTATAAATTCTGCTGCTGAGGTAAGGTGACCAATGGAAGAAAGGGGAGGTAAATATTTTAGACTTGGATTCAAAAACATGGAGATTTCTTTTATGTCCCGAATATCCCTTTTCCACAAGAACTGTACAATAACTTGAGATACGTTTAACTTATTTGCAATCTGGGCTATTAAGTTCCTTGACCCTGATTCAACTGGCGAAGATATTTTCCATTTATACAACAAATCAAACCCCTTGAACCTTTATACCAGACCTTTTTTCTTGAGAAATTCCATAAATTTCTTCCCTTCTTCTAATTCAGGATTTATCTCCAATGCCTTTTGTAGATACTCCTTACACTTTTCAAAATCCTTCATTTCAAAATAACACCTTGCAATATTGTAATACAGATGGTCATCTGAAGGAGAGAGTTCAAGGGCCCTAAAGTAATACTCCAGGCATTGTTTGTACATCTTGTTTTTTCTAAGCTTTATTCCAAATTCATTAAATAGGTGTTTATGCTGTTGTTCAAATGCTGCGTCTAACTTAACCAGTCTCTCGAATATATTTTGGGCCTTATCTGTTTCACCCCTATCCAGATAAGTTAGACCCAGTCCAAAATTTGCCCTGATATTTTCTTCATCTACCTTAAGTGCATTCTTGTATTCAAACTCTGCACTGTATGTCTCCCCATTAATCCTGTGTCTGTCTGCCCTGGCTATGGTCTTATTTAACTCCCGTATTTTAGGATAAACTTCATATGTGTAGAATTCTGGCTCAGGAACATACTTTTCAAGGAGCTCTTCTTTGGTTATAATCCGTTTAGGCCCAGATGGAACATAATTTTTATTTAGAGGTTGTATCTCTATCCTTCCATCATCTAATTCTGTTGCAAACCAATAACTCTTTTGAACAGTCTTTCTCTGGGTTGTACCTGTACCTATTTTTATCAAGCTCTGAGTTGAAAATACACCTTTGATCCTTTCTTTTTTTGTATCTCTTTCTCCATTAACCATAATTATTTCCTTACCTTACATTTTGAAGATAAATAAATACACCTTATCATCTCATATGCCCTACTTAAATCATCGTTTAAAACTGCATAATCAAATTCTTGTGATGTTTCCATTTCCTTTTTGGCATTTCTTATCCTTGTATCAATTGTATCAGGGTCGTCCCCACCCCTTTTTTTCAACCTTTGCTTTAATTCTTCTATTGAAGGAGGAAGGATAAACACAAACACCCCCTCAGTTAAATTTTGTCTAAGGTTCCTTGCTCCCTGAACATCAATATCAAACACCACATCAAATCCCCTATTCAATTTTTCCTCAATCTCCCTTTTGGGAGTGCCATAATAATTTCCATGCACATTGGCCCATTCAGCGAACATATCCTCTTTTATGAGTTTCTCAAACTCTTCTTTTGACACAAATACATAGTCTTTTCCATCTATCTCCCCTGGTCTGGGCTTTCTGGTTGTATAGGAAATTGAAAATTGTATATCTGGAAATTCTTCCATTAGCATCTTGGTAAGTGTGCCTTTTCCTGCCCCAGAAGGACCACTTATGATCAAGGCAATTCCCCTATTTTTCATCGCCATCTCCTTTTTCTGCCAAATACCTCTGGGATATGGTTTCTGGATGAAGGGAAGATAAAAATACATGGTTTGAGTCTGTTATTATTATAGACCTGGTCTTTCTTCCGTGGGTTGCATCTACAAGCCTGTGGTCGTCCCTTGCCTCTTCCCTTAGCCTTCTCATTGGTGAAGAGTTGGGACTAAAAATTCCCACAATCCTTGATGCAACCACATAACTTCCAAAACCTATATTTATTAATCTTTCACCCATATCCCTACTCTAGATTCTGTATCTGTTCCCTGATTCTCTCTAACTCTGTCTTAAAGTCAACCACCAGAGCACTTACCTCTCCACTCTGGGCCTTGTTGCCACAGGTATTTATCTCCCTAAAACATTCCTGGCACAAGAAATCAAGTTGCCTTCCAACAGGACCATCTGATGATAAAAACTCTAACATTGCCTTTAAATGAGTGTTAAGTCTCACCAATTCTTCAGATGTATCCAGTCTATCTGCCATAATAGCAAGTTCCTGGGTTAGCCTGTCTTCTTCAACATCCACATCTACCTTTTTTAAGATCTCACCAACCCTTTGTTTTAATAGCTCAAATTTTTCTTCCACCAGTCTTTTACTGATTTCACTAATTTTTTCCTTTATATCAATAAGTTTGTCAATCCGTTGTTTCAAATCATGGACCAAGTCTTGCCCTTCCCTTTCTCTAAATGAGTTCCATGAAACAAGGGCCCTGTTCAGACCGTTTTTTAGCATTTCCACTAACTCCGACTCTGTATCCACAGGGACTTCTGTCCACAAACCAGGTATGGAAAACACCCTGTTATAGTCAGGGACAAAAACCTCTCCCCTTTTTTTTGCATAGGAATTTAAAAAATCAAACAAAACATCCAAAAGTGTCTCATTTATCTGAAACGGCAAAAAATCTTGTTTTAATATTTTAATCCCAAGATAGATATCTATGTTTCCTCTACTTACGTATTTTTTTACCTGTTTTAAAAATATGCCCTCAGCAGACCTTAAAAAAGAAGGTATCTTAAATCTAACATTTAAATTTTTGGAGTTAACACTCTTTATCTCCCAACACTGCATACAAATCTCAGTTAACTCATCATAGGAACCATATCCTGTCATTGATTTAATCATCTATTTCCCTTTAACTTTTTTTTGTAATTCTCCCTTAAGAAAAGCAAAATGTCCTGTATATCTTCCCTCACATAGTCAGGATATGTCCAGGGAAGCTTTTGCCACCCGCCCTTTTGAAAAATCAAGGTAAGATCAGCCCAAATACCATGTTTTAGATAAATCCTGTGGGTATATTCTTTACCTGTTGCCAGGACAAACCTCTCAAAAGTCAAGATTCCTGGATCTAAATTAAAGATCCTGGAGCCATTATCCCTGGCATATTTTATTTCTATCTTATTTGTAGATAATTTTATATCTGCCAGCCTATCTGGTGCTACCAAATCTTTGAAAGACAAGATCCTCCTGTATATTGGAGTACCCAACTCCCTGTCATAGTATGAGGTTTCTTCAAACAAAATCTTGGGCGATATATAATCTATCTCCCCTAAAACGTCTTGCAGGTCCTCTTTTATTTTTGGCCAAAATAGGTCCCACTTGCTCCCTAAAATGGACAATACCAAAAGTGTGTCTTTTGGTTTTTTGGGTACACTCATAAACCAACCTAAGAAAGTAAATTAACGGTACTTATTTTGTTCTAACTATAAGTTGATATTTGTCTAAATCAGCAGAAACTGGATGTACTTCAATTAAATCTCCCTTCCTTGGCATACAATTTTTATTTTCTACCCTACAAATAACATAATACTCACTCATTCCAACCAGTTTGTCTGCATCTTCAACTACCATATTTACAGACTCCATTCCACAGAGTTTGTTTAAAAACTCCTGTTTTTTTCGAGCAAATAGCTCCCTTAATAACAAACTTCTCTTTTGTTTAATATCCCTTAAGACTTGATCTTTGTATTTGGCTGCAGGAGTGCCTGGTCTTTTTGAGTACTTAAATACATGGCCATAGGTAAAGGCCATTTTTTTACAAAAATTATATGTGGCCATAAAGTCTTCATCATCTTCACCAGGAAATCCAACTAACACATCACAACCCAATCCAAAGACAGGCCAAATAGCCCTTAATTTATCAATAAAATCCAAAATATTATCTGGAGAATAGTGGGACCTTCCCATTCTATTCAAGATGCGTTCACTTGCTGATTGTATTGACAAATGTAAATGTGGTACAATTTCTTTACACTCTCTTAACACATCAAGGGCCCTATCATTTAGCAGGGAAGGATCTAAAGAACTTATTCTAATCCTTGCCCTGTCATATTTGTTGATTATTTTATTTGACATCAGGTAAATCAAATCCCATACATCTATCTCTTTTCCCTGGTAATCCCCTTTAAATTCCCTTAAATTTATTCCACTTATTATTATCTCTTTGAAACCAGCATCCAATATCCTCTTTGCCTCATCAAAAATAGAATCTATATCCCGGCTCCTGGAAGGGCCCCGGGTAAGGGGCACTATACAGTATTTACAATAGTGGGAACACCCATCCTGGATTTTTATTAAGGGTCTGGCCCTATAATAACTCTCTATTTCAAGGGAAAAATCATCCCTTACTGAAATATCTCCATCTAACATTCCATCTGGATATAAGAGCAATTTTGCCTTTTCCCTTTGGGGAATGGTTACAACCACACCATCTATTGAACGTATTTCCTTCTCCCACCTAGGGATTGCACAACCTGTTACAATTATCTTACAATGGCTATTTCCCCTGGCAAATCTCCTGGCATATTTCTTTGTATCTGACACAGCCATTTGGGTAACAGCACAGCTATTTATGACAACCACATCCGCCTTTTTGGGATGATCTACCTCCGAAAAACCCTTTTTAATCCAATTCTCCCTAATGGCTTCAGATTCATATTGATTAATCTTACACCCAAGGGTCAATATATAAAAACTCTTATTCTCCATCCCCTATTATTCCACCCCCTAGGACTAAATCTCCAGAATAAAAACAGCATATCTGGCCAGGAGTAGGTCTTGGAATCTTTTCTTCAAATATCACCTTGATTTTTGAACAATTAATCTTCCACCTGGCCTTCTTTGGCTTCATATTATAATTTACCTGAACTTCTACATCCCTGGGCCAATTATCCATGCTAATCAAGGAATTTACATCATGGACCCAACACCAATCCCTTAAAAGATCATCTTTAGTACCCACAATCAATAAATTATTTTTTATATCCTTATCCACAACATACAGGGGCTCTTTGTAAGGTATTCCAAGTCCACGACGTTGACCTATTGTATAGGAAAATAGACCCTTGTGGGTACCAAGCTCCTCTCCAAAGACCCCAATAATTTTGCCTGGGTCTGGGAGTTTTTTCCCCATTTTTTTCAAAAAATCCCTGTAATTATCCTTTATAAAACAAATCTCTTGACTCTCATATGTGAGAGCTGGCTCAATTCCCCTTTTCTTTAATTCTTCCCATACATCATCCTTTTTATAAGCCCCAAGGGGCATCTTAACCCTTTGAAAATCTTCACTTTCTACAAGAGACAAAAAATAGCTCTGATCCTTTGCTCTATCTGTGCCCCTAAGTAAATTAACTTCATTATTTTCAAATCTAACCTGGGCATAATGACCAGTTGCAAAGGCATCAAAACCCATATTAAATACCTTTTTTCTCAACACTCCAAACTTTATGTGTCTATTACATATGGAACATGGATTTGGTGTAAGTCCACGCACATAGGTTTTGACAAAACTATCGATCACATGGGTCTTAAACTCAGAAATTAAATCAAAAAATATACAATCAATGCCAAGGGACAAAAATTTATCCCTCACCACTTCCTTGATACTATTTAACTCCTCTGTGAAAACTCCAAAAACCCCTACTACCTCGTAGCCCTTTTCTTTGAGCAATAATGCTGAAAAAAGGCTATCCACACCTCCACTAACAGCTACAGCCACCTTCATTTTAATGACGCCAACTTACTTAATTATCACTTAAGTCCAAAAGGTTCTGGCAGGGGTTCCAGTTGTCCTTCAACCACATTTGATACCCCAAATAGCAGATCTTCCCTAAATGGTGGACCAATAAATTGCAAACCCACAGGAAGTTTTTGATCATCTCCAAGCCCAACAGGCATGGAGATTCCAGGAAGTCCACTTAAATTAAGTGGGGTTGTAAATATATCTGCTAAATACATCTTCAAGGGGTCATCAATTTTTTCTCTCAATTTAAAGGGAAGTGTTGGCGATACTGGGGTAAGGATCAAGTCACAATCTGAAAAAGCATCTAAAAAGTCTTTTCTGATCAATCTTCTTACCTGGGCAGCCTTTTTGTAATAGGCATCATAATATCCAGCAGACAACACATATGTCCCTAAAATAATTCTTCTTTGCACTTCAAACCCAAATCCCTCACTTCGGGTCTTCACATACATGTCAATTAGCTCTTCTGCGTCCTTTGCCCTGTAACCATATCGCACCCCATCGTATCTCGCCAGGTTTGAACTGGCCTCTGCCATTACTATTATATAATAAGTAGCCACTGCATATTTGGTGTGTGGCAGGGATATATCTTTTAGCTGAGCTCCCAGTTCCTTTAGAAGATTAAAAAATTCCTCTGATTTCTTCTGAATGTCTATGTCCAGTCCTTCTTGCCAATATTCCTTAGGAAGTCCGATTTTTATTCCCTTTAAATTCTTAATTTTTTCCATTTCCTTTAGATAGTCCAGGGTGGGATTGGGTGAGGACGTGGAATCTTTTTCATCTTTACCAGCAATAACTGAAAGCATTAGTGCAGCGTCTTTTACATTCCTGGTAATTGGTCCTGCCTGATCCAATGAAGAGCCGTAGGCAATTAGACCAAACCTGGACACCCTACCATAAGTGGGTTTTAAACCCACAACACCACAAAATGCTGCAGGTTGTCTAATGGAGCCACCAGTATCAGTCCCAATTGAGATTGGGCATTGACAGGCAGATGTGGCTGCTGCTGATCCCCCACTGGACCCGCCAGGGACCCTTTTGAGGTCCCACGGATTTTTGGTCTTTTTAAAGGCAGAATTTTCAGTGGATGACCCCATTGCAAATTCGTCCATATTAGACTTAGCAATTACAATTCCACCCTCAGCCTTTATCCTCCTCACGACCTCTGAATCATAGAAGGGTATAAAATTCTCCAGGATCTTTGATGCGCACGTGGTTGGAATACCTTTTGTTGTCAAAACGTCTTTTACAACTATTGGTATTCCCCATAGCTTTTTTTGAGGATCAGGTCCTTTTTTGTCCATTTCCCTTGCAGTTTTAATGGCCCCATCCCTGTCCACATGGAGCAGGGCATCAATTTTTCCCTCGGTCTCATCAATTCTATTTAAATAGGCCCTAACAACCTCTTCCACTTTGACCTCACCATTTAAGACCATATTACGTATCTCTATACCTGAATATTTTCTAACATCCATATATAACTCCCTATTTCTTTAGCTAACTACCTTTGGCACAATAAAGTGTTCCCCATCCTCCTCTGGGGCATTTTTCAATACATCTTCCCTATTATATTCACTATATACTTTGTCCTCCCTATATGGTGTCACATGTTCTATTGGTGAATATAGGGGATCAACACCTGATGTATCTACTTCTGATAATTGTTCCATGTAATCCAGTATCTGACTGAGCTGTTTTGAAAAAAGCTCTAGCCTATGGGTATCTAAATCAAGTCTTGCTAAATAGGCTATGTTTTTAACCTGATCCTTTGATATCTTCATGTCCTTCTCCTGGTGTTGAATTTAATTGAGTCTTGCTGGTCGTTTTAATATAATCTGCTTATTCCACTAACTCCGAAGTCTCAAGCTTTGTTGTGTATGTGTATGTGATCTGTGTATGTGGTCTGTAACTTTCTCATACACATACATACACCCACACTCACACTTTCACATACATCCTTCTACCTTTCACTATTTACCACTCACTAATCACTTGATCCATATAACTCATAGCTCTCAACCATTTTAATAAACTCTAAAAACAAACATATGTTGAGACGCTATCCCCTTTTCATTCCACTCAAGGGGTGCCATTGTCCACATAAATTTTGGGTTATTTAAAATCGAGTATATATTAGACCCATCTTTTAATCTGTCCTGGAGATATACTGCATACCTGAAAAAGTCATAGCCCAGACAGGTCCAAAAATTTACATCCATTTTGCTTAGATCAAACACCAACTTCTTTAAATTAGTTAACACATAATTACTACTATCATCCTTCCATGGTGCTGGATAATATGCACGTCTGAACATTGAAGTCTCCAATCCTGAAAATTCTGGCTTCGATGTTCCCCAAAGTGCAGGCCCCATAAAATAGATATCAGATGCATTAAAATAAAAGAAATTGGGAATAATTATTCTGGCATTTTCAAGGGAATCTGGAATAAAAACAGCAGAAAAATCTATTTCAGGCTTAAATTCTTTAATCTTTTCCTTATCCTTGTCTTCAAACACATCATCTGGAACACCCAAAAATTTCCCCACTCTTACTTGCCAACCCTTGGTATCTTTTGGATCATACCAGGAAATAGCCTGAATTTTGGCCCCTAAGGACTTTGCCTCATTAAAAAACTCTTCCCCCAATACCCTGCCATACTCCCCTTTTGGGTAAAAAATACCAAAAGAATCTATCTGAAAATTGCCCATAAAAAATTTAATTAAAGAATCCACTTGATCCCTATGGGAGGGAAAAAATCTAAACCCATCCACACCTTCATCTGGAATAGAAGATCTAAATGCAAATAAATGGGCCTTTTGGGGTATATCTGTTTTTAAAATTTCATTCCACGTCTCTACCTTTAATAACCCCCCAATAATTAGATCCCTTCTCACGATATCATTCAGTTCCCTGACAAAGTCCTTGGTTGCTGAGTTAAAGACAGTTACATGGGTCTCAATACCCATGGACTCCATCTCATATATACCTGCCTCAACACCCCTCAAAATCCCAAAGGAAACTTCCCTATACGAAGGATCAAAGGGCAAAACCAATGCAAGCTCTATACGAGGAAGCCCATATTTTGCAACTAAAGACCTAAACTTCTCTAAAAATAATCCCTTTAACCGGGGATTTTTATTTAATATATTTTGGAACAATCCGTAAGATCTTGACCAGGTAATTTCCCCTGAACCAAACAGGGACAAGACCTTTGACCACAAAATCAAACCATCTGGAAGTTTTTCTGGATCTAGGGCTGAAATCTCATATTCTGTTGCAATCTTATTCTCTTTTATAACCTTATATAAATGGTTTAATATATCATATTGATCCTCTGCACCAAACATGTGATAGTAATTTTCAAATACAGATCGACCACCATTTATATCCTTTTCTTTTAGATGGGATATCTCCAACAAAATAAAACCCTTTTTTTTCACCGCAACAGGGAAATCTTTAATAAGCAGATCTGATAAATATTTATAATATTTATCTTTTTTATTTTTAAATTGCAAATAAGTCAGGTAATACTTATGAAATTTCCACTTTTTATTGTAATCTGGATCAAGAGACTTCCACTTATATAGATACGACCTGGCCTTATCTAATTCTTTATTATCCAGGGCACACTTAACCATTCTTTGTAGCAAAAGGACCTCTCTCTGCCCTGAAACCAGGTAATTATACAGGGTCTCTTCATAGTTTTTACACGCAGATTGATAGTCCCCCTTATCCCAAAGATAGTCACCAACCTCAAGTGGGGATTTCTGAGATATTTGAATCTCCTTTTTTGGAGCACAACTAAAAAAAGCAACTGTTACAAATACAAAAAACAGACCATATAGATATCTTTTCATAGCTTAAACCCTTTATAAGAAAAAAAGCCTGGACTTAAATTTTAAGCCCAGGCTCAAGATTAGAGGAGGGGGATTTGTTCTGTCAAGCACACTTATTTTTGTTCTGTATATTCAGCATCTACTACATCATCGTCTTGATCTGGATTATTTGCGCCAGCACTGGCATCACTTGACTGGGCTCCTGCCCCAGCCTGACCACCTGCCTGTTGCTGTTGATAAAGCAGTTCTGCCAGCCTGTGGGATGTCTGGGTGAGTGCATCCATTGCATTCTTAATTGCCTGTTCATCTTCACCATCCATTACCTTTTTCAACTCTTCTATTTTTTGTTCTAATTCAGCTTTTAGACCACTATCTACCTTATCACCAAGGTCCCTCATGGACTTTTCTGTTGAGTAGATAAGTGTATCTGCCTGGTTTCTCAGGTCAATCAGCCTTTTTCTCTTCTCGTCTTCTGCTTTATGCGATTCTGCTTCCTTGATGATCTTTTGAATCTCTTCTTCTGATAGACCACTTGATGGCTGTATTCTAATTGACTGTTCTTTTCCAGTTCCAAGGTCCTTGGCGGAAACATTCACAATACCATTGGCATCAATGTCAAAGGTAACTTCTATCTGAGGAACTCCCCTTGGAGCTGGTGGAATGCCAACTAGATCAAATCTGCCAAGGCTCATATTATCCTTGGCAAGTGGCCTCTCACCCTGCAAAACATGAATTGAAACAGAAGTCTGATTATCAGCTGCAGTTGTAAATATCTGACTCTTTCTTGTGGGGATAGTAGTATTCTTTTCAATGAGTTTTGTGAATACACCTCCCAGGGTCTCGATACCAAGGGAAAGTGGAGTTACGTCTAAGAGAAGCACGTCTTTCACATCACCTGATAGGATACCACCTTGAATAGCAGCACCCATTGCAACCACTTCGTCAGGATTTACACCCTTATGGGGTTCCCTTCCAAAGAATTCTTTTACTTTTTTCTGCACAAGCGGCATCCTGGTCATACCACCAACCAGAATCACCTCGTCTATGTCACTTACTGTAAGTCCAGCATCTTTGAGTGCCTGTTTACATGGCTCCAAGGTCCTGTCTACCAGATGTTCTGTGAGTGCCTCTAGCTTTGCCCTGCTGATTTTCATATTCAAATGTTTTGGACCAGTTTGATCCGCCGTAATAAATGGAAGGTTTATATCTGTTTCCAGGGCTGTGGAGAGCTCTTTTTTGGCCTTTTCCGCCGCCTCTTTGAGCCTCTGCAAGGCCATTGTGTCATTGCTAAGATCAATCCCAGTCTCTTTTTTGAATTCTTCTATTATGTGATTTAAAAGGGCCTGGTCAAAATCTTCACCACCAAGGAAGGTATCGCCGTTGGTGGCCTTAACTTCAACAACATTGTCACCAACTTCCAGGATTGAAATATCAAAGGTACCGCCACCTAAGTCATATACAGCTATCTTTTGATTTACATTTTTATCAAAGCCATAAGCCAGAGATGCAGCTGTAGGCTCATTAATTATCCTCTTTACTTCCAGTCCAGCTATCCTGCCTGCATCCTTGGTAGCCTGCCTCTGGGCATCGTTAAAGTATGCAGGAACAGTTATAACTGCTTCTTTTACTGGCTCTCCTAAATAACTTTCTGCATCTTCTTTTAATTTTCTCAAAATCATTGCAGAAATCTCAGGAGGGCTATACTTCTTTCCCTCAATTTCCACATAAGCATCGTTATTTGGTCCAGGCACTATATTATAAGGACATCTCTCCCTCCATTTTTTCACTTCTTCTGAATCATAACTACGCCCCATAAGCCTCTTTATGGCAAACACTGTCCTTTTTGGATTGGTAACTGCCTGCCTCTTTGCCAGCTCACCAACCAGCCTTTCTTTGTCAGTAAAGGCAACTATTGATGGGGTAGTCCTTCCACCTTCTGGATTAGGTATACACTTTGGCTCCTTTCCCTCCATTACATAAACACAACTATTTGTTGTTCCCAGATCTATTCCTATTATTTTTCCCATTTTCTTGTCCTCCTAACTTACCAAATTTTCTTTCATACAAAAAAATAAGTCCATTTTTCCCCTTGTAAAGGGGCTAGTTCTAATTTTCCTGTTTTTTGCTTACCATCACCTTTGCGGGCCTTAAAATCCTGTCCTTTATCTTATATCCCTTTTGCATAACTGTGGCCACCATACCAGGTTCCATATCTTCCCTTTCTTGCTGGGCCATGGCTTCATGAAAATTTGGATCAAAGGGCTCACCTATATCAGTCTTGATCTGCTCCAATCCATGATTTTTTAAGGTATTTAAAAGGATATTTAAAGTCATCTCTATACCTTCTACTATATCCTTACATGCTTCCACCTTTTTAGCGTGTTCTAAACCAAGCTCAAGGTTGTCAATAACAGGCACTATATCCTCTAAAACCTTTTCTGTTGCATATTTACAAAAATTCTCCTTATCCCTTTCCATACGCTTTCTAAAGTTGTCTGCATCTGCCTTTACCCTGAGGACCTCTTGTTGCATCTCATCTTTAATTGGACACTCAGGACATATTTTTTCCATACAGAGCTCTTTTAATTTTTCTATATCTATCTCTTCTTTATTTTCTTTAGATTCTCTTTCTTTGTCTGTGGTTTCTAAATTTTGTTCATCCTCACAAATCACCTGTGTTTGTTTTTTTTCTTCACTCATGAACCTACCTCCACTATTTATTTTTTGAGAAAAAAATTTGGCGGGAATATTAAAATTGGCCTTACAGCCTGGTCTCAAGTATTCTACTAAGCATCCTGGCCATATAGTCAACCATGGGAATTAATTTTGGATACTCCATGTGGATGGGGCCAATGGTGCCTATTATTCCAAGAGGTTCACCAAATGCACCATAGGGAGAAGAGATTATGGACCATTCCCCAAGGTCAGAATCAAAGAGTTCGTTTCCAAAGGCAATAAAAATTCCCTTACCTTGACCTATTTTGTCCAGAATTTTTAAAAATTCTGACCTCTTTTCTATATATTCCAAAAGAGACTTCATCCTCTCCACATCCCTTGGCTCTATACTGCCAATTACATTGTGGGTACCTTCCACAAATATCTCCCTCTCATCTTCTGCGTCACAAGTATACTGTGCCAATGTAAGGGCATTTAGGTATAATTCATTAAATTTTTTTCTAGCCTCTTCCATTTCCTTTAAAAGTTCCTTCTTGACTTCAAAAAGGGGCTTTCCAGAAAACCTCTCATTTAAAAAATTGCTAAACTTAACCAGGTCATTGGAATCTATTTTTGAACCATCTAAAGATATCATGCGACTGTGAACCATGCCACCATAAAACACCAAAATGGCCATAATTAGCCCTGGCTTAACCAACACAAAATCTATGTGCTTCCATTTCATAAAGGATACCTCAGGGGAGACAGCAATACCTACCAGGGCTGTTTCATCAGATATAAACTTTGACGTCCTCTCCAGGATATGAGATAATTCATAACCTATTGTATTATTGAAATGTTCTTTTATTTTCTTCTTTTCATAAAATAAAGGCTCTGGTTTTAAAATATGATTTAAATAAAATCTAAGTCCTTTTTTTGTTGGAATCCTTCCAGCAGATGTATGGGGCTGTTTTAAAAAACCCTTATCCGTGAGATCTGCCATGACATTTCGCATGGTAGCAGGACTCAGATTAAATCTGGATTTTTTGGCAACTAACCTGGATCCAACAGGTGCTCCACTCTCAATATAGGTCTCAACAACTATTGACAAAACATCTAACTCTCTGTCAGTTAATCTCTCATCCATAAGTTAGCCCCTATTATTACAATATTTCATTTCACATGTAATCACATAAAAAATCTGTGTCAAGAAAGGACATATTTTAAATAAAAACAAACTTAAGTAAATGGGACTAAAGTAGGAAGTAAATTTTTCCGATATAATACATAACAGGAATCAAAAACAAAATAAAAAAGGACAAAACTCCCATGAAGCTAAAGAAATGGTCTATGGCCTCACTAATTATCTATTCGTTGTTACTCAATTCTTGTGTCAAGTCTGCTTATTCTCCAATAAAAGATATGGTGACCACAGGATCATATTTTTACATTACCCAGGACACTTCTCCTGTAAAAGCCTGGGCCAACTTGGCCTACACAGTGGCAAAATCCATAGCAAAAACTGATTCTATTAGATCCCTCATCAAAATACATGGAGTATACATTGTGCCTGGAAAAGATACTGTTTTTGAAAAAAATTACAGGGAACTTCTGGCCACCGCCATGGTAAAAGAAAATTTTCTTGTTTCCAAAAGTCCTGATACCAGCTTAATTCTTATCTTTAACTCATATGTTATTCCTGATTTAAGTGAAGTACTTGTAAATACAAGTCTCTATAATAATGGATCTATAATCTTTAGAGATTCATCTATTTTTAATTTAAAAAACAACTCACATTCTATAACTGAGTATGAAATAAAAGTCTTGGAATATAGAAAAATTCCCATAAAAAACGATTATAAAATTTATAAGCTAGTAGACAAATAAAGGACAATAATATGAAACTTAAATTTATACTAATATCGCTACCAATCCTGTTTATATTGAGTCCTTCATTAGGTCTTTCTGAGCAAACAAAATATACAACAATCACTCAAACGACATATATAAGCCCATACCAAAATATTAACCATTTTGATTTACGAACTATTAACTTACCAAATGTAATAAGTTTAATTGCCAGACAACTTGAAAATAATATTAACTATTTAATATCACCATCTAGTGGACTTTTAATAACAACTCTATCAGATTTGAATGACCTAAACAATACATGTAGACTTGCAAGGATAATACAAGATGGATTAATATCTTATTTCACAAATAAAGGTTATATTGTGAAGGAAATAGAATTAAGAAAAAATTCTATTATAATTAAAAAGAAAAGAGGAGAATTTGTACTCACAAGGGATTTATCCAAACTCATGGATAAATATAGTGTACAGGGAATAGTAACAGGAACTTATTCAGAGATCACCAACAATTTATTTTTTGTAACTATAAAAATAATATCCCAAAAAGATAGTGCTATCTTGTCTTCTATATCTTTTTCCATTTATATTCCTAAAACATATGGATCTTTAATGATCCCAGAAAAAATTGAAAAAAATATAGATAAGAGTAAACTCCAACAAAAAATTAATCCCAAACCTATTGGGGGACCAGTAGAATTGGGATTAAAAATTTTATCAAAGAAAAACAAACAAGATGTAAAGTTAATACAAAAGAGACTAAAGGATTTGGGTTTATATAATTGGAAAATAGATGGTATTTGGGGAAAAAGGACACAAAAAGCAATGGAAATATTTAAAAAAGTAATTGGTTTGTCTCCATATAATCAGTGGGACATAAATACTCAAAAAAAATTGTTTAAAGGAACAAACATCTAGGATGATTCAAGCTATGCATAAAAACATCATAAAGATACCAGCAATATTTACACTCTTTTGTTTATTATTAGCCTGTTGTACAAACAATAAATATTTAAAAAAACAAGAGGTTGAATCACAGAGAAAGGCACATATGATCACAAACGATATTTTACTTGGTAAAAGTTATGAAGCTGCAAATTATTTAAACAAAAATTTACAAAGACTAAACATGAAGGACAAATCCATCTTAATCACCACATTCAGTGATAATGACAACTTAGAATCCTCCAATACCCTTGGAAGATTAATACCATATCTTATTGGGTCAAGACTATCCCAAATGGGTTACAAACTAGTGGACATTAGATTGAGAGATAATGACATAGAGATAAAGCCCGGATATGGAGAGTTTGTTTTAACAAGGGATTTGAACAAACTAAAAGCAGCACAGCCTGTGGGTTTGATACTCACTGGTCATTATTCAAAAATAAAAAATAAAATTTATATCCACTGTGAAATAATTTCACCAACAAACAATATTTTGATATCCAGCTATGATTTTATCCTTCCTTATACAGAAGAAAAAGGCCCTAAGGATTTCCCAATAATCATACCTAGCGTAAGGACAAGCTAGCCCAAGTTTAGCATTTTGACAAACTTGGGTTAATTTAATTTAAAAATACTATATAAATTAAATGCCATCCAATAAAATACATCTTCAGGGGAAATATTTGAATCTGCCATTAAAACAGCCTTCTCTAACACATAACTTACATTCCAGAAATTATCCAACGACACGTTGTTCTCAAAAAATCTTGCTATTTCCGTCCAGGTTTGATCCTCTAAGCTATCAATTAAAGCTCTCTCAAGGAAAAAAAACACCTCTTTAACCAGGTCCCTGTCCACCTTTTTGCCTTTTAATATATTAAAAAGTCCCTTCCCATTTTCCCAAAAATCTAAAAGTCCTTTAGTTATTTTCTCAATATCTTCTCCTGCAAAAGTCCTTGATTTCCATCTAAGGGTAAGAACAAAGCTCCTTGACCTTATAGTGGGGAGCAGTAGAGTTTTTTGGGGAGCAAGTAACACAAATAGATTTTGGTCACCAGGTTCTTCTAAAATCTTAAGCAGTGAATTTGCAGCCTGTAGGGTAAGGTTTTGAGACTCATTAAACAGATAAATCCTGTATTTCCCCTCCCTTGGGATGAGGTCCCTATCCCTTTGAATTGAGCGTACATCATCGATTTTTATGGAACCTTCTTCACCGTCTAAAATAGACAAATCTGGGAAATTATCAGTGAGTATTCCTTTACAAATGTTACACTTAAGGCAAGGAGGCCTTTTAGATGGACAATTCAGTAGGGTTGAGTAGTACTTTGCAATCCCAAGGCGATCTTTGAGTAAGCCCCCTTGTATTATTAAGACCCTAGGGGGGCTATTTTTTAAATTTTGTAGGATTCCAATAGCTCTCTTGTGTTCTGTAAAAAAATCCTTGTCCACAGAAATCAAATTACCTAAAGATTATTTGGGACCTTTCAGGACCAACAGATATAATTTTCACCTTAACCTGAAGATTATCTTCTATAAATCCAATATAATCCTTTGTAGCCTTTGGGAGTTCATCAAAATTCTTTATAGTTGAAATATCTTCATCCCAGCCTTTTAAAGTCTCATAAACTGGTTCTACATGGGCTAAGCCATTCTCTATTTGGGGTGGGTAGAATATCTCCCCATCATTATACTTGTATTTAATACAAATTTTTAGGGTCTCTAATCCAGACAAAACATCCAATTTTGTAAGCACAATTGAATTGATACTATTTAGACGAACTGACTCTCTTAGGATTACCATATCCAACCACCCACACCTTCTACGCCTCCCTGTTGTAGCACCAAATTCACCACCTTTTTGTTGGATATAATCTCCAATTTTATCCTTTAATTCAGTTGGGAATGGACCTCCCCCAACCCTTGTTGTATAACTCTTGACCACTCCCAATACCTCATCTAATACAGCCATCCCACACCCTGTTCCAGCACACACATTTGATGCTACTGTGTTGGAAGACGTAACAAATGGGTAGGTGCCATGGTCTATATCCAGATGTGTCCCCTGTGCACCCTCAAATAAAATTGACTTGCCCTTTTTTATGGCAGAATATATCTCTGTTGAAATATCTGCAAGATAAGGTCTCAGTTTCTCAAGACATAGTCCCACCTTTTCCAAAACCTCATCTACAGAGACCTCTTTTGAATTAAAGAAATTTCTAAAAAGTATATTTTTCTCCAGTAGTGCCCTTTCAATCTTTTGCCTGAGTTTGTTTTCATCCAACACGTCACATGCTCTGATTCCCACCCTTGACATTTTATCCTCATAAGCAGGTCCAATACCCCTTCCAGTTGTGCCTATCTTATTATCACCACTTTTCTTAGCTTCACGGAGATTATCCAACATCTTGTGATAAGGCATAATAAGATGGGTCTTGTAACTAATCTTCAGTCTATCTGGAGATATTGAAATTCCTGCCTTCTCAAGTTCAGCTAGTTCTTCACAAAATATCTCTGGGTCTAAAACAACCCCATTCCCGATCAAACAGAGCTTATCCTTATGGAGAATTCCAGATGGAACGAGATGTAAAATAATCTTTTTATCCCCCACTACCAGGGTATGACCAGCATTTGCACCACCCTGGAACCGGGCTATGACATCGGCGTCTTTACTTAATAGATCTACAATTTTTCCCTTTCCCTCATCTCCCCATTGGGTTCCTATAACTACTCTATTCTTTCCCATACTATTACCCCTACTTACCTTTATCCTCATCTTTAATATTTAAGAAAATAACCTTACCCTTGTCCTTTTGTCTCTTCTCAGGTTTTAATACTGGACCTGCTATATCTTTCTTTTCTCTAACTTCCATTGGGAACTTTCTATTAAATCTCTTTTCAAGGCGTGTTAAGTGGAGCCATTTTAAGTTAAACAATTGATTCTTCCATCTAACGGCCTGGATCATTGACAAAATAATTACAGACCTTTCCCATTTTTTTGATGGCTCAAATCTCTGTACCTGCTGGTAATATTTATTCCATAGACAGGCAAGTGAGGCCTCATCAAGGGACAACAACTTATCTGCTAGTTTTTCCAATATCTTATCCAACTTTCACCTCTTTACACATAAAGATTAAAATTTCCCTCAACACCACAAAAGGTAAATTACAATAACCCTTAACAAGTAATCATTCAAGTATTGATTACTGTCAAATATTGGATGAGAATTAGACCATTGACACATTAACAAGTAATGTTAAAAATAAAATTTTTTCCAACAACCAATTGATTTATTCACTGTTGTCTATTAAGAGCATAACCACTACTGCCAAAAACAATGGGAATTAGCCAAAAAGTCAATTCAAAACAAGGAGTCTTGGACATGAAAGAGATAAAAAAGATGTATCATTCTATCCTAAAGGACCCATTTCCAAGGGAGATGCATATAACTGTAGGTGACCAGGAACTTGTTTACAAAAAACGCACTTGGGTAATAGGTGGAGAGGAAAAAGGGCTAAGGTACGGAGAAAATCCCGATCAACCTGCGGCCCTATATGAGCTTTATCAAGGAACCCTGGAACTTGGAGATGTAAAATTCAGGGTGCCTTCAAAAAACTATAACCTGGTTTCTACCATAAACGAAAAAAACATGCTTCAGGCTGGAAAACATCCTGGGAAAATAAACCTCACAGATGTGGATAATGGAATTAATATACTGCAATATCTAACAAAAAAAACCGCATGTGTTATACTAAAACACAATAATCCATGTGGTGCAGCATGGTCTGATAATGGCATATTAGATGCCCTAACAAAGGCCTATTTCAGCGATAGAATTGCAGCCTTTGGGGGATCAGTGGTTACAAATAGCCCGATTAATAAAGAGGCAGCTGAGTTTATCAACAAATACTATTTTGAAGTGATTGCTGCCCCCGAGTATGAGGAGGGTACCCTGGATATTCTCTCCAGAAGAAAAAACCTGAGAATCTTAAAGATCCAAGGTCTTGCTAACCTAGATAAGCTCATCAATGAGCCTTTTTTGGATATTAAATCATTGGTGGATGGTGGAATGATTCTACAATTTTCCTTTAGAAGCAAGATCCTTTCTCCTGAAGATTTTTTGCCAGCAGAAGCGACCAAGGACGGAGACAGGATAATTGCCAGACGTCCAACTGAAAAAGAATTTCAAGACCTTGTGTTTGCATGGGCTGTTGAGGCAGGTGTTACGTCTAACTCTGTACTCTTTGCCAAAGATGGGGCAACTGTGGCAATTGGCACAGGGGAACAGGACCGAGTTGGATGCGTAGACTTGACCATACACAAGGCATATGTAAAATATGCTGACAGATTGACGTATGAAAAGACAGGGCTGTCCTTTTACGAACTAAGGCAAAAGGCTAGATCAGACAAAAAACACTCAGAGATCCTTAAAGAAATTAACTACCAAGTAGAGAAGGATAAGGGGGGACTTACTGGGTCAGTAATGGTCTCTGATGGATTTTTCCCTTTTAGGGACGGAGTGGACCTGGCAATTGAACAAGGAGTTGTTGCCATAGCCCAGCCTGGTGGTTCCTTAAATGACTATGAAGTCATCCAGGCAGCGTGTGAAGCCAGCCCACAAGTAGCAATGGTGTTTACAGGACAGAGATCTTTTAAACACTAATATAAGTAAAGTTAATCTTGATGGCCGGGAATAGATTCTAATTCCCGGCAAAAAACAAGGCCAGGGAGATTGTGAATAACCAAGTGAATTTAAAGCCAGGTTGCATCATTGAATACCTTCATTCAAATCAGTTGAATATAGGAAGTGTTCTGTCCACAGAAAAAAATCTCACCATAGTAACTCCAAATAACAGGACCATTAAACTTACCAAAAGCCGTGTACTGCCTTGGGTTGGCCCATATCTAGGACAGGATTCTCTTCGCCAAGAGATCTTAGATCAGATTCAGGTTATTGATACCCAGAGGGAGAGGATCAAATCAGAAATAAGTACTGAGGAAATCTGGCAACTTGTACACGAAGAGGTGGAGGAGTGCTCAGTTCATTGGTTGGCAGAGCTTTTGTGGGAAAGACCTGACCCCAACCACGTGGCTGGACTGGGAAGGGCATTGGTTGAAGACAAAATCCACTTTAAGTTCTTAAATCCAAACTTTAAAATATTTTCACCTGAAATAGTTGAAGCCA
The DNA here is from genome assembly GCF_054654515.1 of Desulfothermus okinawensis JCM 13304. Lineage (NCBI taxonomy): Bacteria > Pseudomonadati > Thermodesulfobacteriota > Desulfovibrionia > Desulfovibrionales > Desulfothermaceae > Desulfothermus > Desulfothermus okinawensis. The sequence goes on from NZ_BAAIEW010000011.1 coordinate 66,112, forward strand.
AAATTAATGAGATAAAAAGGGCTGAAACAGAAAAAAAATTAATTGAGACTGGGAGACAATTTTTTAGTATCCTCTGGGAAAAAAGAGAAAACCCAAAGGTAAAGTTGCCAGAGATTGATGGTGAAATAAAAAAAGAACTCACTCTTTTTTTAAAAAAAGGGATTGCCAATCCAGACAACAAATCTTTTCAAAATAAATGGAAAAAATTAACCCAAGACATCCCAGACCAACCCCACCTCCCCCTTATATTGGCCCAGACGTGGGAACTTTTACCCAAACACTATAACTACCTCTTAGATCAGGCCGATTACACGTGGGGTAATGATTGGTGTGAAAAATACAGGGAAGATATACAGGATATAAAGGAAAATTTTTATTCCTCACAAGGGATCACAGAAGAGATCCCGTTCATATCAATTGACTCAGCATCAACAAGGGATATAGATGACGCCTTTTATATAGAGGGCTCAGAACAAACTGGATATACCATATACCTGGCCTTTGCATATCCAGTATTGGGCTGGCAATTTGAAACGGAGTTAGACAAAGAAGTCCTTAAAAGGACTTCCAGCCTATATCTTCCTGAAGGCACATCCCATATGCTTCCAGAAGAACTGGGAACAGACCTATTTAGTCTCCATGCAAAAAAACCTAAGCCTGGTCTTATAATTAAAATTGATATATCCCCCCAGGGGATTATTACATCCTATGAATTCAAAAAATCATGGATTAAGGTGGCATTTAACTTAACTTATAGAGAAGTGGAACAATATTTAGAGCAGGGAAATGACCCACAACTAACCAATGCCTATAAAATAGCTTCAATACTCAGGGAACAAAGGATAAACAGAGGGGCAGTAATAATTGAAAGGCAGGAGCCCATAATCATCTTGACCCCAGCTGGCGATGATTACCAGGTGGATTTAATTCAGCCCAATTTGTGCCCCAATGCACAACTAATAGTCTCGGAATTTATGATCCTTGCTAATTCCATAACCGCTAGATGGGCACAGGCAAATGAAATTCCTCTTATATACCGAACCCAGGACATATCACTTCCCAAGGAGAGTAGTGGTATATGGAAAGATCCAGTTAAAATTTACGGGATCATTAAACTGCTTAGCGCAACCTCCTTAGAGACAACTCCAAAACCACATGCATCTTTAGGAACCCATGGATATGCACCTATAACATCTCCTTTACGGAGATATATAGATTTCCTCAATCTGGCCCAAATAGATAGGATAGTCTCTGGACACAAACCATGGACAAAAGAAAAGCTAGAATCCCTCCTGCCATATCTAAATGTGAGACTACAGGAAGCTTCCAAGATTCAAAAATTCAGAAGCAGATACTGGAAGTTGCTATATCTAAAAAGATATAGTAAAAAGCGCTGGTGGCAGGCCATAGTGGTGGATAAAGATCCCCAGTGCTACACCATGATCCTGCCCATTGAACAGCTCCTCATAAAAGTACCCCATAACCTTATCAAAGGAGACATATATTTGGGGAAAAAATTTTGGCTGAGGTTTAACAAAATAGACCCATTAAACAACCAAATAAAGGTACAAAAAGTAGAGGAGGAAGAATGGAAAAATTAATTGCCCAACTAATATGGATTGGTATTTCTTACCTTTTTGGCTCCATCCCCTTTGGACTTATAATAGCCAAATCAAAAAAAGGTATTGATCTACGAGATGTGGGAAGTGGAAACATAGGGGCTACCAATGTAGCAAGAAGCTGTGGTTTTTCTTACGGGGTCTGCACCTTTTTATTGGACGTGTTAAAAGGTGTAATCCCCATAGCTATTGGACTCAAGATATCTCCAAGTTCTATATTTATATCGTTGACTGCACTGGCTGCAATAATAGGACACATGTACTCTGTATTTTTAAATTACAAAGGGGGCAAAGGGGTTGCAACTACCATAGGTGTTTATCTTATGCTAAATTCATTTGGATTAATTATTTCTGTAATCATTACACTTTTAGTAATTTTAATTACTGGATATGTATCCTTGGGATCAATAGTACTTGTTTTGATCATGCCTATTTTTATGATCTTCCAGAAGGGATTTGTATATTTTATCCTATCTATCTTAATTATGCTTTTGGTACTAAACAGACACAGAGACAATATTGTTAGAGTATTAAAAGGACAAGAAAATACATGGAAAAAGAAGAATTAGAGTCTGTAGAAATTATACTAGAAGAGGGGCCAGTTAAATTCAAAAAAAATCAAATCATAAAAGTAATACTGGCTCCTTTTTATTCCTTTGGTACTAAGATAAAATTTATTGGAGATATCCAGAAAATATCTATTGGTTGTTATTTGGGTAAAAATATAGATAATTCAACATTACAAATAATAGATATCTTCCTGGAAAAAAATACATATGTACAAACAATTTGTCTAAAACTAAAAATACTTAATGACATTGTCCTAAATAAGAAAAATACCTTTTATTTATGGAAAAAACATTTTTCCCTTGCAAGGATAACCCTTAGTGATAAGGGATTTTTAGGAAACAGGGAAGATTTAAGTGGTCCCTTAATTGAACAACTAATAAAAAAAGAGTTACCTCTTTCCCTTTGCCTCAGCACCATAATTCCAGATGACTATTATATACTATTTAATCTTTTAACAGATATGGCCTTTTTAAAAAAAGTTGACATGATCATTACTACTGGGGGGACAGGGGTAACTGATAGGGATATCACCCCAGATGCCACTGGTAAAGTAATAGAAAGAAGGCTGTGGGGTTTTGAACATGCAATATTTTCAGAGGGATTGAAAAAGACCAAACATGCAATGATATCCAGGGCAGTTTGTGGTATTGCAAATAAATCACTTATAATTAATCTCCCTGGCAGCAAAAAGTCTGTATTGGAAAATCTGTCAACGCTACTACCAGCCTTAAAACATACCCTTGAAAAGATACAAAATGATCCAAAAGAATGTGGGATCTAGAGACCTCCCTAAAAACCTTGAAGAACACCTTGAAAATACTGTCATAAAGATATGTGTATTTAGACTCATTGTATTTATTGTTCTTTCTTTACCAATTCTAGTTATAAATATTGAAAATTTCCAATTTTCACATTCCATTGCTGTTCTTTTTGAACACAAAGACATCATTGGATTTATTATCAGCGGATTATTTTTCACATTATTTTTTATTTTAACCTGGCGTTTTTTTAAAAATATCCTCTTATTTTTTAGACTCCAACTAATAACAGATATAATACTTGCAACTTATTTTTTACTTATAACTGGAGGCATTTCTTCTAATGGAAGTTTCTTATTCCTTGCAATTCTATTCTTATATGGAAGGATATTAGGAAAAAGGGCATCACTACATATCTTTTTATCAAGTTTACTTATACTTTCGATAATTACTATATTTCAATTAAAAAGAATACAATTTCTGAATTTAAAAACACTTACAATCCATATGGCTATCTATTATTATTCTTTACAGTTATCAGCCCTTTGTCTTATCCTGTTTCTTATAAGATTAGGAGAGTCAAGGGAAGATATTCTCTTACGGGAAATAGCCAGACAAAAAGATGCCCTAAACAAGGCAAACATATTAAAGACAAAGGTATTTGACTGGGTAAATAGTGGAATCATTGTATTGGACAAATATGGAAACATTGAAAGTATAAACAAAATGGGAGCCAAAATTTTAGGTGTTGATGACAGATATGTATTAACAAAGCCAATAAAAAAAGTCTTTCATCCTTTTTCTCAGATTTTGGATAAATGGGAGGAAAGGGAACTAATTAGGGAGGAAGTCAGAGATAAAGATCGGATCCTGGGAGTTACTGTATCTAAGGCCCCCAATAATGGGGGATATTTAATAATTTTTTCTGATATAACAAAGATTAAAGAACTGGAGAATAGAGTTGTTCAGATGGAAAAATTGGCCGCTGTTGGTGAGCTTGCAGCAGGACTAGCCCATGAAATAAAAAATCCCCTATCTGGAATAAAAGGCTCCCTGCAATTATTAAATAATAGCCGTATAACCCAGGAACAAAGAAATAGATTAAATCAAATAATCTTCAGGGATATAACCAGATTGGATAATTTACTAAAGGACTTTTTATATTTTGCAAGGCCAAAGGAACCAGAGCCAGATAATATTGACTTAGAAGATTTTTTAAATCAAATAGTACTCTATATAAAGAGTGCTTATCCCCATGTAAAAGTAAGACTTACCCCTTCAATCAGGGGCAAAAAGATCATATGGGATCAGGACCAGCTAAAACAGGTTATGTTAAATTTAATCATAAATAGCATTCAGGCAATGGAAGATTCTGAAAAAAAACAAATTACAATTGGCTTTGGTAGGGACAAAAGCAAAAATTCAATGATATTTATTCAAGACACAGGGATGGGAATAGAGTTAGATCATATAAAACACATTTTTGATCCCTTCTACACCACAAAGCCTCAGGGGTCAGGTCTTGGACTGGCCATTGCCCAACGCCTATCAAATCAAAACAATTCATGGATTGAGATAAAAAATAGGCAAAGTACAGGAACAATTGCAAAGATATATTGTGAGTGTAAAACTGATCAACCCAAATTTATCAAAACCCGGGTTAAGTCCTGAAAGCAAAAATAATGGAGGATAGATTTGTTTATAGCAGATCTTCATATACATTCCAGATATTCCCGTGCAACCAGCAAAAGACTTACTATAAGAAATTTGGCAGCATGGGGGGCTATTAAGGGAATAGATGTAATTGGAACCGGTGATTTTACACACCCTGGATGGATGAGGGAGATAGAAGAAAGCCTTTTTCAAGGGGAAGATGGTCTCCTTCACCTGAAAGAACCATCAAATTTAGAGTCTGAAATAGATTTTCCCCTGGAATGTAAAATAGAACCTAAAATATCTTTTATTTTATCCACAGAAATTAGTTCCATATATAAAAAAGGGGATAGGGTTAGAAAAATACACAATGTGGTGGTAATGCCGAGCATTGATGCGGCCAAAAAATTCAATAAAAAACTTGCCCAAATAGGAAACCTGGAATCAGATGGCAGGCCTATTTTAGGGCTGGATTGTCAACACCTCATAGAGATGGTGTTGGAAACCCATGAAAAGGCCTTTTTGATCCCTGCCCACATATGGACCCCGTGGTTTTCTCTTTTTGGTTCAAGGTCAGGATTTGATTCAATTGAAGAATGCTTTGGATCTTATACCAGTGAAATCTTTGCCCTTGAAACAGGTCTATCTTCTGATCCACCAATGAACTGGATGTGGAGCGAATTGGATAGATTCTACCTTGTATCAAATTCAGATGCCCACTCAGGAGAAAAATTGGGAAGGGAGGCCAACTTGTTTAAAGGGGACGTGTCTTATGACACAATATACAATGCACTAAAATTTAGAACTGGTGACTTTTTAGGTACCATTGAATTTTTCCCAGAAGAAGGCAAGTACCACCTTGATGGACACAGAAAATGTGGAATTGTTCTTGAACCAGAAAAGGCAATTGAATTCAACAACATATGTCCTGTATGTAAACAACCCTTAACAATTGGAGTAATGCATAGAATTCTATCCCTAGCTGACAGAAAGAAACCCCAAAAACCCAAAGGCTCCCCAGATTTCCACTCCCTTATACCACTCACAGAAATTATCTCTGAGATCTTGAAAAGGGGTCCAAAGACAAAGGCAGTGTACAGGGTATATAAATCTCTTATCAAAGAATTTAGGTCTGAAATCCAGATCCTCATGCAAGTCCCAGTTGAGGAACTCAAAAAATTCTCTCCTAGATTGGCAATGGGTATTGATAAAATGAGGAAGGGAGAGGTGTACAAAGAACCTGGTTTTGATGGGCAGTATGGAAAGATTTCACTTTTTTCTACAAAAAAAAATAAAGCGAAAAAAATAACATCTCCAGGGTTATCAGAAACCACCCTGCCCCCTACAAAAGATTCCAGACTGACCTTTAATAGAGAACAACTCCATGCCATAACAACTAATAATACTCCCTGTATGGTAATTGCAGGTCCAGGCACAGGTAAAACTAGAACCATAATTGGCAGGACCAAATACCTTATAGAAGAAAGGGGGGTCGACCCGTCCAAAATACTCATCCTCACATTTACCATTGCTGCATCCCTGGAGCTAAAAGAGAGGCTCTCCAAAGAAGAAAATATCTTTGCGCCAAAAATATCCACTATTCACAGCCTTGGATTTGAAATACTAAAAGAGAAAATTGGACAACCCCCTGTTATTTTAAGTGAGATAGATGCAAAAAAACTTTTTTTGCAGGAGAACAAAGATACAGGACTCTGGGAGAGATATCAATATGAGCGTGAACAATTGTTGCCCCCAAGCTCTAAGGAACTTCACACACAATACATACAGCTTAAAAAGAAAAAGGGACTTTTTGACTACACTGACCTCGTGGAATTTCTAATAAATTACTTGAGGAACAACAAGAAAAATCTCAATTTTGAACACATACTTGTTGATGAAATACAGGACCTATCTCCAATACAGATAGAAGTCATAAGGCTACTTGCAAATAATGGGGGAGAGGGATTTTTTGGAATTGGGGATCCAAACCAGGCAATATATTCTTTTAGAGGGGGAGTAAAAAATATTATTGACACCCTAAAACAAATATATCCCAATTTGCAAATCCTATCTCTGGAAAAAAATTACAGGACCAGAGATAAAATTATAAAACTGTGTTCCCCCCTTATTCAATTTGGCAAACCCACAATAGCAGAGTCTAGAGAAAAGGGAGAGATATTTTTATATAAAGCACCAACATCCACCATGGAGGCAAATTGGATTGCAAAACAAATAAAAAAATTAATTGGTGCAACATCCCACATGGAGGCAGATTTAGGAAAAACAGGTCCTATGTCTCCTTCAGATATAGCAGTACTTGTGAGATTTAAGGGTTTAATCCCTCCCATAAAAAAGGCCCTGGATAAAATGGGGATCCCCTGCAATACCCCAGAAGAGATAAATTTCTATGACGACCCAAATGTTGAAAAATTTTTGCAATTAATATCCAGTTGGCTAGAAGATAAAGAGGGACCATTAAATGGAGTAACTCTTTCAAACTTAAGGGATGTCAAAGAAAAATTAGTAGAGCATAAAATATTCGACCCCCTATTTTTCTCGTCCAATAGTTTTAAAAAGTTAGAAAATACATTTAATAGGCTAAAATCGTGGAAAGAAGTCTTAGGTTGGGTAGCCCTGCAAAGGGAATTTGACGCAATATCTGATAGGGCACAAAAGGTGTGCATAACCACCATACATGCATCAAAAGGCCTGGAGTTTGAAGCTGTCTTTTTGCCGGCATTAGAGGAAGATATAATTCCTTTTTCCAGGGAAAAATTTTCAAGAAATGAAAATGTTGTTTCAACTGTTGATATGTATGAAGAAGAACGTCTTTTGTTTGTTGGAATAACCAGGGCAAAAGCTAAACTTTTTTTAAGTTATGCCCAAAAAAGAGAAGTCTTTGGAAAAAAGTTTTCCTTTGGACCATCCCCTTTTTTAAAAAAGCTGAAACTGGATCTGGCTGTTAAGATAAGGGCCAGGCTAAAAAAAAGAAAAAAAATTGTGGATATCCCTTTATCTTGAATAAAAAAATCTGCCTATTTCTTTAGCTCTGTTATGGATCAAGTGATTAGTGAATAGTGATTAGTGGTGTGTGTGAGTGTATGTGTATGTGTGTGAGAAAGTTACAGATCACAGACACATCAAAAGCTTAAAACTTCGTAGCTAATGGAAATAAGCAAAAAAATTTAACCCTGGGGAAAAACATGGACACATTTAAAATAGGAACAACCTCCTTTGTATTTCCAGATACAATTTACAATAACTGCAAAAAACTGGAAAAGCTAGTTGATGAAGTTTCAATAGTGATGTTTGAAACCTCATCATGTTTAAATTATACAAAAAAAGACCTGCCTGACCAACTAAAACAACTTGATTTATCCTACAATATTCACCTTCCCCTGGATCTGCCCTGGGAAAAAGGTTTAAGTGATGTGATAGACAACATATTAAAATTAATAGATAAAACAAAATTTTTAACACCCACGTTTTATATTTTGCATCCCCCTCCATCTAAAAAAATTTTCATTGAATTCACGAAAAAAATCCAGGATATGGATGTGGACATGCACAAAATCCTCCTTGAAAACATACGAGAAAATAACTTAATGGAGATATGGGATGTCATTTACAGTACACCATTTAATGTTTGTCTGGACTTAGGTCACTTAATTGAATATAATCAGTTTAATATGTTACACATTCCTGGATTATATTCAAAGACAAAGATGCTCCACATATATTCTCCCAAAAATGGGCTGCACAACTCCCTGGAATTGTTGGATAAAAAAGGAATCTCAATTCTAAAAGAAATCTTAAGCAAGGTATCCAACACCCTATCTCAAATAACTGTCACCATAGAAGTATTTGATTTTAAGGATCTTCTAACCTCCCTTGACTTTTTCAAGTCATTGTGTAGGGGAATCTAGATAGGTATTACCCAAGGACTTTGGTTATGTCTTATTTTAGAAAATTAGATAGCAAACTAGATCAGCTCCTGGAACTTTTAAACAAAAAGCAGAGGTGGCTGATCATGTGTGTTGCAGATCCAGATGCCATGGCTTCAGCTATGGCCTTAAAAAAAATATTAGTGAGGAAAGTGGAAAGTGTTGGTATTGCAATGGTAAATGAGGTGAGCAGACCTGATAACCTTGCAATGATAAAATACCTGAAGATACCAATAAAAAAATTAACCCCCCTTCTGGCTGCTCAATATGATAAATTTGCACTTGTTGATTCCCAACCCCACCACAACAGTGAGTTTTCAAGCTTTGAATTCAGTATTGTGATTGATCACCATCCAATATCAAAGGAAAATCCTGTTCAAGCAGACTTTGTAGAGATTCAGCCAGAATATGGTGCCAATAGTACCATACTCACTGAATTTTTATATAACTTAAAGCTGAGACCAGGTCGTCTTTTATCAACTGCACTCCTCTACGGCATAAAGACGGACACCCATAGCTTTGAGAACAACTTCCACGATGCAGATATGCGTGCCTTCAGGTATTTGAGTAAATTTGCCCATCAGAATCTACTGAGAAAGATAGTTCGAAGTGAATACAAATTAGAGTGGCTAAAATATTTCTCACAGGCCTTAAAAAAGGTACGGGTTATTGGTGATGGACTAACTGTATTTATGGGAGAGGTGGATTCCACCGACATATTGGTTATCCTGGCAGATTTTTTTATGAAGATCCATGACATATCATGGGATATTGTAATTGGTATATATGAAGGCAAATTAATTGCAATATTTAGAGGAGATGGGATAAAACACAATATGGGGAACCTGGCAAAAAAACTCTTTGGTGATGTTGGAAGTGCTGGAGGACACAAGGCAATGGCCAGGGCTGAAGTAGATATGGAACGATTAAAAGAACATCCACAGCAATTTTTGTGGGACAGGATGGAAGGTTGCCAACTAATCAAAAGGATTAAGAAAAAGCAAAATGACAAAGAGTATTCTTAATAGGCTAAACTTACCCAGACATCCCATCTATTTAATAGATGGATCATCATATATTTACCGGGCATTTTACGCATTCTCAGATTTAAAGACAAAAGATGGATTTCCCACAAATGCACTATTTATAATTTTGAGACTGCTCCTAAAGATATTGAGACAAGAAAACCCTAAATTTGCCTGCTTTGTTATTGATGGAAAGGGACCAACCTTTAGAAATGACATTGATACAACCTATAAGGCCAATAGACTCAAAATGCCAGAGCAACTTAGTATGCAAATCCCACCTATATTAGAGGGGGTAAACCTCCTGGGAATCAAGACCGTTGTTGCACAAGGCTTTGAAGCCGATGACTACATTGCCTCAATGTGTGAATTGTTTAAAAAAGAGTTGCCCATTGTAATAGTTGGTTCAGATAAAGACCTATTTCAGCTCTTAGATGAAAATGTGCTCTTATGGGATCCATCGGGGAAAAAAGAAAAACTTTTGACTAAAGAGAACTTCCTAAAACAAAGAGGATTTTCCCCTGAGTTATGGCCACTTTATCAGGCACTTATTGGAGATAGTAGTGACAATATCAAAGGGATCCCAGGAATTGGGCCAAAGACAGGACTATCTATCATTAAGAGATTCTCCAGCATAGATGAAATCTTTAGCAACTTGGATAAACTTTCACCAAGTGTTCACAAAAAATTAAAGGGTCAAAGGGAAAATCTTGAGAAATTCTTAAAACTCACCATATTAAAAAAGGACGTACCAATTTGTACTGACCTTAACTCTTATGAGGTAAGAAAAATAGATGAGGAAAATATAAAACCGTTTTTAAGAAGATATGAGTTTTCTAGTCTCATAAAAGAGCTTAAACTGGATCCAGCTAACCTCCAGAAGATACATACCTCAAACAGTGAAAACCATAAAATAAAAACTCAAGATCTAGAAAAAGAGGCCCAGGGAGAAGATATAGCTGTTTTGCCCAATGGATCTTTTCTTGTTGCCACAAGGGAACATGAAGGCTCCACAAGGGAACAACATGAAATCTTGAAAATTATTAGGGCAGCTAAAAAAGTATATGTGCCATCCCTCAAAAAACTACTCTATGATATTGAAAAATATGACCTTCCCCTGGATAACCTCTTTGACCTATCTTTAGGTTCATATCTAATTGAACCAGAACTCAGGGACTATTCCCTAAAAAGCATTGTATCAAGGTTTTCACCAAACAAACAAGAGTTATCTTATGTAGCCAGTATCATAGATACGGGAGAATATATATTCGAGCTGCTAAAAGAAAATAATTTATTTGAATTATATGAAAATATAGAAAGGCCACTTGTGCCTATCTTAATCTCCATGGAAAAAAATGGGATAAAAATAGACAAAAAAAAGTTTTCAGAGTTTCTACAGGAAGTTGAAAGTGAATTAACAAAACTTACCAATAAAATTTACAAATATGCACAACAAGAATTTAATATAAGGTCAAGCAAGCAGCTCTCCTATATCCTATTTAAAAAAATGGGGTTAAAGCCAGGAAGAAAGACACCTAAGGGGGAATACTCCACATCAATCGATGTCCTGGAATCAATAAAAAATCAACATCCAATAATAGAAGACATCTTAAAATATAGAAAATTAGAAAAACTCCGCTCCACATACCTCATACCTCTGCCAGAGCTGGCAGATCAAAACTCCAGAATACATACTAATTTCAATCAACTGGCAACTGCAACAGGAAGGCTTTCATCATCCAACCCAAATCTTCAAAACATACCCATAAAAGGCGAATTTGGGCCAAAGATGAGGTCCTGTTTTATCCCTGAGCAGGGAAACTTAATTATATCAGCAGACTATTCCCAGGTGGAGTTAAGGGTCCTTGCACACTTTTCAAAAGATCCTTATCTAGTAGATGCATTTATAAAGGGCTCAGACATACATTCCTCAACAGCTGCAGCACTCTTTGACAAACCACCAGAAGAGGTTACAAAAGACGAGCGTAGAAAGGCTAAGACAATAAATTTTGGATTAATATATGGCATGGGCCCTAAAAAACTCTCAAATGAACTGGGAATATCCATGACAGAATCCAAAAAATTCATTGAAAAATATTTCAGCAAGCTAACTGGTGTAAAAGATTTCTTTGAACAGGTGGAGAGAGAGGTAGAAGAAAATCTTTATGTAACAACCCTTTCTGGAAGAAAAAGACACCTGCCTAACATAACTTCCAGAAACAACAATCTTGCATCTCAGGCAAAGAGGATGGCAATTAATACAAAGATTCAGGGCAGTGCAGCTGACATAATAAAAATTGCAATGATAAATATTGCAACCAATAAAAACCTAAAAGAAATGGAAGTTAAGCTCCTTTTACAAATCCACGATGAACTCCTGTTTGAATGTCCTGAAACACATGGAGAAGATGCCGCTAAAATAATTAAGAAGATTATGTCTTCAGTATGGGAACTGGAAGTCCCCCTGGTTGTTGATATAGGAATTGGGAAAAACTGGGCAGAAGCACATTGAAGGATGAAGGGTGTATGTGAAAGTGTGTGTATGTGTATGTGTGAGTGTGTGTATATATGGAAGTTACAGATCACAGACACAGCAAAGGACGTTGAACCTTTTATAGAAGTTATATAAGGAGTTAATATGTCTTGCAAATTTAGACTACTTACACCTGGACCTACCATGATCCCCCAAAAAATTGAATTGGAAATGGCAAAACACGTGACCCATCACAGAAAAGAAGAATTTAAAGCCATAATGGTTGAACTCCAGAAAAAGTTAAAACTCCTTTTTGGGACAAAAAATGAAGTGCTTATACTCTCATCCTCTGGAACAGGGGCCATGCAAGCAGCTGTGTTTAATCTATTCAACAAAGGAGAAAAAGTAGTTGTAATCCAGGGGGGGAAATTCGGCAAGCGGTGGCTGGAGATTGCCAAGACAAAGGGGCTGGATGTAATAGAATTAGAAGTTCCATGGGGAAATTCTCTAGATATTGAAAGATTAAAAGAATTAATTAAAAAAAATAAAGATATTAAGGGAATACTTGTCCAGGCATCAGAGACCTCCACAGGGGTACTCCATCCAATTAAAGATATTGGCAACCTGGTCAGGGATAATGATATTTTACTTATTGTAGACGGCATTTCAGCAGTTGGCATATCCCCCCTTCCCATGGATAAGTGGCATATTGATTGTCTTATTACTGGTTCTCAGAAGGGGCTAATGGTTCCACCAGGACTAGCATTGATTAGCTTAAGTAACAGGGCATGGGAAAAGGCAAGAGAAGTAAAAAGGGAGGACTTTTATTTCTATCTCATAGGTGAGAGGGAAAAGATAAAAAATGGACAAACCCTGTACACATCGCCTGTTAGCCTAATCTATGGATTAAAGGCATCCATGGAGATACTTTTTGAACGTCCTTTGCATGAGACCTATAAAAAATATTGGGCACTAACACAGATGACCAGATATGGTATTGAGGCTATGGGACTTCAATGTTTTGCAAAGACAAATTATACCTGGGGACTTACCAGCGTAAGACTTCCCAAAGAAGTTGATGGACAAAACCTGCTTAAATATCTGGCTAAAAATTTCAACCTTTATATAGCTGGAGGGCAGGATCATTTAAAGGGAAGGATAATCCGTATAGGTCACATGGGAGATGTTGATTTTGGAGACATCCTATTCGCCCTATGTGCAATCTCTGAAGCCCTTGAGTCTTTATACCACATAAAGCCATTAAATAGAGATTTTCTTGAACAGGCATTTTCTAAATATCGTGATACCCTTGATATGGGGTATCCTGGATCGGAGTAAACACTACCCGATTTCGCCCTGCCCTCTTTGCCTTATATAAATTTTTATCTGCTATCTTTATCAACTCATCAATATCCTTCATGGTGCTTAAAAATTCAGCTATACCAATGCTTATTGTCACAGGTCTATTAACCCCAAAATCATAACTTTCAATAACCCTTCGCAATTTTTCAGCAAGTGCTGTTGCCTGGATACCATTTGTCTCTGGGCATATGATCATAAACTCTTCACCACCCCATCTACCAGCAGTATCGCACTCTCTTATATTTCTTATAATTAAGTTAGACACCTTTTGTAAAACCAAATCTCCCATATCATGGCCAAATCTGTCATTTATTTTTTTAAAAAAATCTATATCCAATAATATCAAAGAAAAAATCCTGTTATATCTTTTAGCCCTGATAAATTCTCTTCTTAAATCACTGTCGATTTTTCTACGATTAAAAACTCCTGTTAATTGGTCAGTTATTGATAAAATCCTTAGCTCTTCAGTTAATTTCTTTAATTGCAAATTTTTCTTATATAAACCATTTTCAGTTAATTTTTCCAGATCTGCTGCAATCTTTTCTATCTCATTTTTAGGAGTGTTAATTCTCTTATCAATATGTTTTCCTTCAATTAAATGCTGTACTCTTTCCTTTAATTCTGTGATAGGCTTAACAATTCTATTACCAAGTAGCTTACTCAAAAACCACCCAAGAAACAATGAGATAAAAATAACAACGCCCAAACTTCCAAGTATTTTTACAACAATTGACATTATAATTTCTTTTTTATCTATTTCAGTCACTACCTTCCATCCAACAACATTAACATCATCTAAAAAAGCAAGTTTAGTTTTACCGGAATTTTTATATTCAATTTCATGCTTATCTTTCAGTATATTATAAAGATCATAAAAATTTTTACGCAGCAATTTTTCATTTTTATGAATAATTATATCTCCTCTATTTGTAATCACAAAACTATTTTGAGATTTAAAACCTTCACCTATTAAGCTTTGATTTAATTTTTGAACCAGCCTATGTAATGAAGTATCAATGGCAATTACTCCAGATATATTATTATTCTTGTCTATTAAAGCCTTGCTTATTGATATAAGCCATTCTTTTGTTTTTATTTCCCTATAGGGAAGGCCATCTGATATATTTGGAGCTTTCTTTATTGCAATCTTGTACCACGGTCTTACAGTAGAATTAAATCCTGGTGGCGGAATGTAATTGTTGATTAATAGGGAACCATCTTTGAATCCAGCATAGATGTAATTAATGTCTGGGTCTGACAATTCAAAATCTCTAAAAATTTTAAGCACTTCTTTTCTATTTTCTTCACCAAGCAACAGCACATTTCTAACCCCGTCAATTCTACTCAAAAAATCAATATAATTATGAAGCTTAACAAAATATCCCTCTAGGAGAAACTTTAGGGCTTGATTGCGCTGTCTAAGGTATGATTTTACGTTGGAATAAAAGGTAAAATAGAGAAAACTACCCAACAAAATCCCAAAAATGACCAGAATATTAATTGAAAATAAAGTAATTACCTTAAAAATTTCATTCTTAATGGTTCTATATTTCATAAAATAACCCTTAACTAAAATTAAATAAAAGGATAACTTACACTTTAACCCAAGTCCATCATTTTGTTGAACTTGTAGTAAATATTTATAAAAAATAAAAAAAGTTACCTGTATTTCAAGCAAATAAAAGGATAACCAACTTTTATACAAAAATTTAGACCTACAAAATTCAAATTGCATAAGAAAAATTTCTCTGTTAGAAACAAGTAAATAGTGTATTTAATAGAAACTTCTGTATGGAAACTTCAAGGGGAAAATCAATGTCCGAAGAAAAGAGGGAAAAGATCACCAAGGAATATCTTAAAAAAGGGCCACTTCCAAAGGTCGATTTTATCACATTTGTTATGTCCCTTAGCTCATCAGCCCTGGTTCACCTAGGAGAAGTGTCTGACCCAGTTACTGGAAAAACTGATGTAAACCTTGAGCTTGCCAGGCATACAATTGATGTCCTTTCAATGCTTGAAGAAAAGACCAGGGGTAATTTAAGCAGGGAAGAAGAAGAATTTTTTAAAAATATCTTATTTGAGCTTAAGATGAAATATGTTCAACGTACATAACTAACAGGTATTGATATTTAGGAGACACCAAATGACCATATCAGTTGGAATAGTTGGGGCACTTGGTTATACAGGTACAGAACTAATAAGGCTTATATCACAACATCCAGAACTTGAACTAAAATTTGCCACTTCAAGGAAAAATTGTGGTAAAAAATTACTGGATGAATTTGGTTTCCTTAAAGGGACTAAAGAGGGAAAAATTGATATAATTCATCCTGAAAAATGCATGGATATTCAGGTAGATCTTGTTTTTTTGGCGGTTCCCCACAAAAGTGCTATGGAATATGTACCTTCCTTCCTTGAAAAAGACGTAAAAGTTGTCGATTTAAGTGCTGATTTTCGTCTGTCAAATCCAGAGATTTACGAAAAATGGTACCAGACAGATCACAAGCAAAAGCAGTTACTTCCAAAGGCAGTATATGGGCTAATTGAACTATATAGAGATAAGATAAAATCTGCTAACCTTGTTGCAAATCCAGGATGTTATCCAACATCAATTATACTGGGACTGTATCCAGCCCTAAAAAATTCTCTTATCTGTCCTTCACCAATTATAATTGACAGCAAATCAGGGACTAGTGGTGCTGGTAGATCTGCTAAACTTGGCATAATCTTCAGCGAGGTTTATGATAATTTCAGACCCTATAGCATTGGAGGAGTTCATAGGCACACCCCTGAAATAGAAGAACAACTCAGTAAAATTGCCAACACAAATATAACAGTATCTTTTAACCCTCATCTGCTACCCATTCAAAGGGGCATAATTTCTACTATGTATGTAAAGCTCAAAAATAATGTCTCTTTTGAACAGTTATACCAGGCATATACGGAATTTGACATACAAAATAAGTGGATTAGATTATATGAAGAGAATAGGCTGGTGGAAACCAGAAATGTAAGAGGTACCATGTACTGCGACATCTCCCTGTGTTTTGACAAGAGGACCCATACTGTTTTGATAATAAGTTGCATTGACAACATATGTAGAGGAGCATCTGGACAGGCCATTGCAAATGCAAATTTGATGTTTGGGCTTAAAGAAAGCACAGGGTTAGAGACCCTAGCCATTATACCCTAGTGTGAGGTTTAAGCTATGGGGAAAAATTTTACCTATCAGGAAATATTTGTAGGACGTCAACCTATTTTTGATAGAAAACTAAATATATATGGGTATGAACTACTTTTTCGCGATGCAGACGTTGGGTCAGCCAATGTGACAGATGGGGATGTGGCCACATCAAAGGTAATTGTAGATGGACTTACCCTTGCTCAAAGGGGAGTAAATAAAAATATTCGTTTCTTTATCAATTTTCCTTATAACTCCTTAATCTCTGGCATAGCAGAAGTATTACCCAGGGAGATAATAGTTGTTGAGGTCCTGGAAGATGTAATTATTGACAAGTCAGTGCTAAAAACCTGCATTGATTTAAAGAAAAAAGGATATATATTGGCATTAGACGATTATATTGGACATATTACAAATGAAAAACTATTTAAATTAATAGATATAGTTAAAATAGATATCTTGAATATGGAGTTTGAAACAATTGAAGACCTTATATCTAAGGTTAAAAATTTAAATCCTTCCATAAAAATACTTGTAGAAAAAGTAGAGGATAGATATACATTCAATGTAACAAAA
>NZ_BAAIEW010000012.1:0-82844 GCF_054654515.1 Desulfothermus okinawensis JCM 13304
CATAGAACTCAACTCTCTGAAAAAAGAACTGATCTTGCTGATGATAGAACAAAATTGGCAAACAAAAGAACTGATCTTGCAAATAAAAGAACTAGTCTGGCTGAGCATAGAACTCAACTCTCTGAAAAAAGAACTGATCTTGCAAATAAAAGAACTGATTGGGCGCAGATGCGCACCCAGCTATCTGAAATCAGGACTAGACTGGCAGGAGGACGTACAGAATTAGCACGAAATAGGACGAACTTTGCCCAGTACAGAACAATTATGGCAAGGATCAGAACAGAGCTTTCTTACCTTAGAACCGGTGTTGGGTTTATTGCATTGGGATGTGGTTTTATGCGATACTTTGGATGGGGGTGGTGGACAATACTAGATTTTGCCATAATATTGATGGGTGCTTGTGTAATAGGGATTGCGGCATTTATGTTCAAAGACACCCTTTTCCATGAAAGAAAGGTAATGAAACAGTTAGAGGCAGAATTAACTTATAAGGCCCTCAAAAAAAGGGAAGAAGAGATAAAAAGACTCCTTAGATTTGGATCATTTGTACCAGACAGAGAATTTAGTGATGAAGAATAGATTTTATCGTTACATAAAAGACCTAAATAATAAGTTATCTATAAGGCAAAAAATAAACTTTGCTATTTTTATTGAAGCCACCATTATTGCTTCTATATCCATATTTATTTTTTTGACAGTTCACACTCTCCTCTCAAAGGTTAAGTTTGTTGAATTATTCGATAATATAAACATCTCATTTTTAGAAATGAGGAAGTCTGAGAAAAATTATTTTCTGTATCACGACATAAGTAGCTTAATAGAAGCCTATAAGAAAGGAAAATTTGTTGCCAGTGAATTGGAAAAAAACAAAAATGTCCTTAGCCATATATTGACTAAAGATATTTACAATACCCTAAACCAAACCTTAAACAATTATTTGAAAACCATCCAAAAAATCAAAGAGTCTTCTCATAATCAAGAATATGGGAATGAGCTGAGGGAGTTTGGACATAAATTAACAAGTCTTTCTATCCATCTAATAAAACGAGAAAGGAAAAAGATAAACAAAATAATTCATCATGTGACCCTTGTAATACTCTTTTCTCTATTTGGTATATTTTTAGCCCATATGGTGACTTGGAGATACTTTTCATCTGTACTCACAAAAAAGCTAATAAAAATGAAGCAAATGACCAATGAAGTAGCTCAAGGTCGTTTCCATGATGTGTCATTAGTGTATTCAAAAATCCAACCAAATGTACAAGATGAGGTAGGATTAGTTATAGAGGCCATTTCTCGGATGGCAAAGGAACTGGAAAAGAGAGAAGAACAGCTTCTACAGGCAAAAAAATTGGCCTCTTTGGGTGTCCTTATTTCTGGTGTTGCCCATGAGCTAGGGAATCCACTAAATAACATATCCATGCTTTCAGAGGGATTTTTAACTTATTATGATTCATTAGATGATGATGAAAAGAAAAAATTTATGCAGGACATACAGGTACAAGCAGAAAGGATAAAAAAAATAGTCCGAAACCTACTGGATTTTTCAAGACAGAAAAAACCAGAACTTAAGGTATGTAATTTAAAGGATGTTATAGAAAAAAGTCTATCTCTGGTGGAGAATCAATTACGGATATCAAATATTAACGTTCACAAAAAGATTTCCAAGAATTTACCTTATGTTGAGATAGATGAAGATCAAATACAGCAAGTACTTGTAAATCTGTATACAAATGCCATGCAGGCAATGTCCAAGGGAGGAGAACTGTTTATCGATGCTTTTCCTTCTCCAGACCAGGACAAAATTATAATAAAGGTACGTGATACTGGGATGGGTATAAATCCTGAGACCCTACCGCATATATTTGACCCCTTTTTTACCACAAAAGGAACAAAAGGAACTGGACTGGGCCTCTCTGTTAGTTATGGGATAATAAAACAACATAGCGGTAAAATTTCAGTAGAATCTGAACCACAAAAAGGAACCACCTTTACCATAGAATTACCAGCTTATACAAAAAACAAGGAGGAATAGGATGGCAAAAAGCATTATAGTTATAGATGATGAAGAAATAGTATGTAAAATGGCTGAAATGACTCTTACAAAGGAAGGCTACGAAGTAGAGACCTTTGTAGATAGCAAAAAGGCATTGGAAAGGATAAAAGAAAAAAAATTTGACCTAGTGATTACTGATCTAAAAATGGAAGGGGTAGACGGCATGCAGATCTTACAAACAGTAAATAAGCTCTATCCCGATACAAAAGTGATTATGATAACTGCTTATGCTACTTTGGATATAGCCATAGAGGCACTCAGAAAACGAGTATTTGATTTTTTCCCAAAACCTATAAAAATCAAAGAGCTAAAAAAAAGAGTGAAAGAAGCAATTGGTGAATAATCTTTACCTTTATTCTTTTAGCAGTTACTAATATTCAAAATCCTTACATCCAAAGAGAACCAAAAGTGGGTTAGCCGTGGTAGAGAGAGGAGTACAATAATATTTTATGGTTTTCAACTAGATCTTATTGGCTGTTAACTACATGAATTCATAAGTATAACTAATTAATTGAACAAATCAGGATTATTGGATATTCTCTTTACAAGCTGTCTGTAATCCTGGGCCCCTTTGCTCCCTGGGGCATATTCAAATATTGTCTTTCCATACATTGGTGCCTGGGAGAGCATATTGTTATACCTAATGGGATCGCATACTTTATCTTTATAAAGAGATTTTAATTTTTCCAACATTGCCATGGTCCTCTTCTTTACCCTCATATCAAAAAATGTGGGCACTATATATTTTATCTCAAATTCAGGCCTATATTTTTGAATCCCGGCAATGGTCTTTAAAAACTGGGCCAGGGCCTGAATTGTCATAATCTCCAAGGATACTGGTATTAATGCCTCATTAACATAAAACATAACATTGACAGATAGCGAATCCCAACCAGGGGATGTGTCCACAATCACATAGTCAAAATCACCATGAATCTTTGAAATGGCCTCTGATAAGGTCCTCTCCCCACCAAAATACTCCCTATCTATCAAACGCTTGACCCCAGCAAGCCCTCTACCCCCTGCAAGGAGATAGAGGTTTTCTCTTGCCCTATAGAGACATTTTTCAAGGGGCAATTCCTCCAAGACAAATTCTGTTAAGCCTGCTGGTGGCTTAACTCCAAGTAAAAAGCTGCATTGTCCTTGTGTATCTGTATCCACTAAAAGCACCCTGTAGCCTCCAAGGGCAAGACCAGCTGCTATATTTACAGAAGTGGTGGTTTTCCCAACCCCACCTTTGCTTATACACACACCAATCTTTCTAACAGATGAATCTCTTTGTTTAAAATTTACTGAAAACCTATGGCCACAAATCTTACACCTAGCTACCTTTGGGGTGGTTGGCAACTTTTCCTTTGGAATCTTATGCTTATGTTTGCATTTTGGGCACTCAATAATTATCATCAATCTTTCTCCAGAATTTTGACAAAAAGCCTTTTAAATAAAAAACTGTCTTCCCCTTTTTCTGCAAAATCGTTTAGCAACAACTCAAGGGCCAAATTAACGATCTTTGATTTTGTCACCCTTTTTTGGGAAATAAATCTTTTAGAATGTTTTATTTCCTTTAGTTTATTCTCTGCTTCACTTAAAAGAGTTATAAGCTCTTTCCTCAAATAATAAGTCCTTTTAATGACTTTCTTTTTTGTTGTTTTTTTTGTTCCACATACCGACTTCTCATGGGTATGGCCTGCATCTAGCATGTCTGAAGCCAAATTTTCAATAAAATCCAAAAGGTCATTTGCCTCTTTTGAATCCCCATTGGATGAAGTCAAAATTTCCTCTAAGAGACTTTCTTTGTTATTAGGCATCTGTTTTCTCATCTAACACTTTATTCCGTATCTTTTCTACATACCTTACGTATTTTTGCTTCTGCTCTTTATCTAAAAAAGATTCTATTTTTATTCCAGCAGCAAATAGGTCTAGATCTATTTTTTCAATATACTTCACTAAACATACACCATTTATTTCATCATTGTCAAAGAATAATTTAAAATCCAATTTGGTATCACTATTTATATCATCTATATCTTTTAATAGTATTTGAAATCCCGCTGTAGATAAATTGGACACTTTATATAATTTACCTTTAAAGCTAACATCAATATTACCTTCTGTTTGTATTCTATATTCTTTTCTAAAGCTAGACTTATTATCAAATACTCTGTCCAAAGGAGAGGTATTTGAATCTATTTGTTCAAATTCAAGATATTCTTCCATATTAATCGTCCTATTTAATTTATATTATTTCCATGTCTATAGATGCTGTCCTAACAGCACCCACTGGACACACTAATTCACACTGTCCACACGCAACACAATGTTCTGCAGAGAACATAATCTTAGCACTTGCCTTGTCATAATATATTGCATCAGACCTACAAACAGCAAGACATGCACCACAGTGCACACAAACATTTTCATCCTTTTTAATCTTTTCTGCAAGGACCTCTACTTTAACACCCTCATCAATAAGATAACTAACCCCTTCATTAATTTGCTCTTCAGTTCCAATTAATTGCAATATAAGCCTTCCTTCTTGACGGGGAAAGATCTTTGCCTCTAAGACATTAAATATTATCCTAAAGTCTGCTGCCAATTTGTAAATTACAGGATTATACATAACATCTTTACTAAAAATTAACAGCACATTTTTTTTTATATTTTTTTCACCCATAATTTAACTCTCTCTTATTTTTTATATTTCACAGAATTCAATTATACCCTTCGCCCCTATTACATCTTTGTATATTGCAAGCACGCCTAAAACTCCATCAATTGACATGCCATATTCAATAGCTTTTTCTATATCATTTTTGGATTTTATCCTATTTGCCCCTCCTGTGGCTACTGCATCAGCTAGGGCAGTATCCTTTGATATTACAGTAAATCCATCAGCCCTACCGAAACTCATGGAATGGCCAACAGATCCAGAGGAAGTGCATACCCCAACAGGAGACATATCAGGAGAAATTTTTAGACCAATCTTTCCTGAAAATGGAGAATCTCCTGCAAAAACAGTCATCTTCACCTCTTTTTTTACATTAATAAAAATATCACCTCCATTTTCAACAATTACTTCTTCACTCTTTTTTGACAACTCTTCCCCTATAATATGTGCAATAGCGCCAGCCACTGATGCCATTGGACCAACACCAGCCTTCTCAGATGCCCTGTACATAATCTTTACTACCTCTGGAATATTGTGGAATTTTGGCAAAATAGGCTCAAATGAAGTCAAAAACGCAGGGCATCTCCTTATCTCTGCCTCAATATCCTTTCTAAGTTTAATGAGCTTCTTTTTCACAAATGAAGAGTATTCATCCTTTGTCCTTATGTAGAGGTCCGATGATTCCACTTTTACCCTATAGGTAGCCCACCTCTTAGTGGAGGTAAAATCCCTGTAGAATCTATCTATCACCAGCATCAATGGACCCTTTAAAATCTATTGTTGGAAGAGGAAGTTGGACTTCACCTAAGGTAAATTTATCTTTAATTATCCAATCTTTCAGCTTTAAGGCTATTTCCCGTGCCATAAAATAACTGGACAAAGGAGCAGTTGGAATCTCCTTACCCATTACATTTATCTTTCCTGAGCGAAGTTCCATATAACTCACCTCTCCCAGGGATCTATCTATTGCATTTGGATAATCAATACCATAGTCCACCACCTGGCAATAGATGTCTGCATCTGACTGACCTGTGAAATAGGCCATTTCCTCATTTATAATGGGAATTGGCACTCCAATACCAACCATAAGCGAACACCCATAACCTAGAATTGAGGCGCCTCTAATATATCTAGGAGACATCTGTTTCATATCACCTGTAACAGCTAAGGTCCCAGCACCCTCTTTTACAATTCCGTTTTCCCCTCTCATTGCATTTGGGTTATGTTGTGTCCCCCTCCACGAGACCACACCAACTGCCCCTCCAAGGAAAATCTTTGTACCTACACCAATTGTCCAATAAAAAGGATCATTTAAAAGGGGACTTAGTTGCCCTGAAGTGGAATACGTAGCATTCCCAAGGTTTGGTCTCAGGACCCCCATATAAGTGTATATTGTCCTCTTTGAGAGGTTCACTGCACAATTATAATTTTGATATGCATTCCTTGGATTGTATAAAAAGGCATCTCTCAAATCATTTATAGTAACAACTGCCTCATATTCCTTTAAAGGGTAACAGTCTGTACCATATGCCTTTGCCTTTAGTTTAACCTGCCTTCCAGCTATCAAGTCTTCAATTACATGTCCACCACCATATCTAAACCGGCCAGGATGAACTTTATTTAAAGGATCATCTTCCTGGACCTGGGTGGCCCCTATAAAGCAATCAACTGCTGCTATACCAGCGTAGGCTTCTACATCATTTAACCATACCTTAGATGCCTTTATTTTGGGCTTGGTGTGACCAAAATTTATAAACGCTCCAGAAGAACACATTACACCGAATGTACCAGTTGTGACAACATCTACCCTTTTGAAGGCGTTTTTTACCCCTTCAGTTTTTACAATATCCACCATCTCTTCAGCAGTAACCACCACTGCCTTTCCCTCTTTGATCTTTTTATTTATCTCATGAATACTCTTCTTCACCTCAAAATTTCCCATAATTTCAACTCCTGTATAGATAATTAGTTATACAATGGAAAAATAGTAAGAAAAACTAAGACAGAAAACAATAAAAATCTATTAGTTGTTTTTTTAAACCATTTCAAGTTGTTAATAACACATGTACATTAAATCAATGGTCAACTTTAATATTCCTTGACAGGAAACTCAATATTAACTTACAAGACTAAAAAAAACATAAAAAGGTTAGGGAAAAAATATGGCAAACAAAAGGTATACAAGAAGAGATTGTCTAAAAATCCTAGGCCTTTTAACTGCGGCAAGTACATTTTCCATTGTTTCAGTAGAACCTGTATTTAGCAGAGAATTTGATAAACTAAAGAAGGTCTCCCGTACCCTACCCCTTATGAGTACTTATGTGACCATAACTATTTATGACCAGTCAAAGGAAAGAGCGGTTAAAGCACAGGAAATGGCCTTTTCAAAAATGAAAAAGCTAATAGATATATTTGATAGATTTAATCCAAATAGTCATATATCTTACTTAAACGAAAACAAAACCTTAAATGATGTTCCACCTGAGTTTTCTGACTTACTTAAAAAATCCCAGTCAATTGCCAAGCTCTGTTCAGAAAAATTTGACATCACTATTTTGCCTCTATTGGAAACAATTGAAGAAGAACTCAGGGTTCACGGAAAATTCCCGCAACTTGAGGAGATTAGAGAGATCTTACCCTATGTTGGATGGGAAAATATACACATCTCACCCAAAAAAATTACCCTGTCCAAAGAGACAAAGATTACCTTGGACGGCATTGCAAAAGGATATATCGTGGATCAAGCAGCAGAAGTCATTTCAAAATATGGAATAAAGCATGCCCTTATAGATGCTGGAGGAGATATTCGCCTAATAGGAGATAAAGATGGTAAACAGAAGTGGACAATAGGTATAGAAGATCCCCATATGGAAAAGAAATATATACAAACAGTAAAATTATCCCACCTTGCCATTGCCACCTCTGGTAATTACAGAAATTACTTTGACCATTCCAAGAAAATATTTCATATAATTGATAAAGATCTAGATCTATCTCCACAAAGAACCATCAGTTGTACTGTTATGTCCAAGACTGCCTGTCTTGCTGATGGATTGGCTACTGGTTTTTTTGCCCTTAGCCCAGAAAAGGCAGTGAAAGTTGCAAATGAGCTAAACCTTCCAATATTAATGGTCACCCATGGGGAAAGGTGTCTTTCATCTAATACCTGGGAAAAATTTAAGACTTAAAATAAAGACAAAAAATTGATGGGAATGTTTTGGGGCTATCTAGCCCCTTTCTTTTGACAAAATATAAATGGGGAGCAATGGATCTCTATGGAAAAGACAGATAATATAGATGAACTAAGGCTAAGACCCCAGTTAAACACCCAATTGGTATCTTTACTTTTCAAGCATTCGCCCATAGGAATATATATTATTACAAAAAGGCAATTTAGTTATGTAAATCCCCAATTTGAAAAGATAACTGGATATTCATTTAGTGAACTGAAGAGTATCTCCCCAATTGAATTAATAGCCTTGGAAAACAGGGATGAAGTGAGACAGTATGCCATAGCCATGTTAAAAGGGGATAGGGACAAACCATTTTTAAACAAAATCAAAGACAAAAATGGAGAAACAAAATATATTTTAGAAAGTGTATGTTCTATTCTGTATAACGGTAAAGAATCTATTCTTGGATTTTTCTTAGATAACACTGAGGAACAACTGGCCAAAGAACAACTAAAAAAATCAGAAGAAAAATTTGAAAAGGCATTTAAACTGTCACCTGACTGGATCGTCATAAGTACCGTGGACGAAGGTATCTACTTGGAAGTAAACGAAGCATTTTTGGACACAACTGGATACAATAAGAAAGAGGTCATAGGAAAAAGTTCAATGGATCTTGGGATATGGGCAGACCCTAAACAACGAGATGAACTTCATAACCTTTTGAAAAAATACGGAAAGATCTGTAATGCAGAGGTGCAATTTAAGAAAAAAGATGGCTCAATAATAGACGTTTTATGGTCTGCACACAAGATACAGTATGATAATAGGGACTGTTTAATTGCAGTGGCTAGAGATGTCACTGACTTAAAGAGAGCAGCTCAGGAAAAACTCATGAGGGAAAAACTACAAGGGGTATTGGAAATGGCTGGAGCCACTTGTCATGAAATGAATCAACCCCTTCAGAATATGATGTTTATAGTTGGAGAAATATTAGATGAGTATCCCAATGATGAAAACTGTATTGAGCTCAAAAGACAACTGGAAAGGGTTAAAGAAATAACCTATAAATTAGAAAATATAACCCATTACTCTACTAAGGAATATGTAAAAGGTGTTAAAATTATAGATATTGATAAATCATCTTCATATTGTAAGATTGATACTGACTCCATATCATAATGCATTAAAAAAATATTTGTACAACATTTTCTTGACATAATCCAAAATCAACAATATGAACAAGCGCTTATAAATCTTCCAACTAAATAGGAGGAACTCATGAAAAAAAGGCTAGTTTATATTCTGTTATTACTACTATTTTCTTCTTCCCTGGCCCTGGCCAGCCATGGAAACGTTACCCCACCCAAAAGACCACACAAAGATGCAATCTACGTTAACCTCGCTGGTATTATAAAAAATACCCACGGCGAACCAGTTGGCGAGGCAGAGGTAAAGGTATTTTTTGGGGAAAAACAAGTGGATGAGCTTGAAACAGCTGAAAATGGAAAATTCTTATCAAGATTTTTCATCTCAAAAGAGGAACTAAAGTCTCTTCATATAAAACTAGAGATATTTAAGGCAAGTTACAAAACTGAAGTATTAAAATTAGACCCTAAGACCCTGGCAATGAAGGATAAGAATATATATTTCAGTGGAGATATTATCTTAAAAAGGGTATTGGGTCCAGCCTTCTGGGTTTCAACTGGTGTATTTTTTCTGGTATATGTAATCATTGGTTTTGAACTTCTCCACAGGACCATTGCTGCTATGTTAGGTGCAGCTACCATGCTCATTTTATCTTATACAATAGGGACTTTTAATCCACAGTACCACATCTTGAGCTATGAGGCAGCTATTGCATCAATTGACATGAATGTTATTTTCCTCCTTATGGGAATGATGATAATAATTGGAGTACTGAAAAACACCGGTATTTTCCAGTGGTGTGCGTATAAATCTTATAGTCTTGCAAAGGGAAATTTCTTTTTGTTGTCAATAATCCTTATGTTCTTTACAGCGTTTACTTCTGCTTTTTTAGACAATGTAACAACAATGCTACTTCTAACTGGTGTGGCTGTTGAAATATGTGTGGCCCTAAATATTAATCCCCTTCACCTTTTAATTCCTTTGGTTATGGCATCCAACATAGGTGGTACTGCAACGCTAATTGGTGACCCACCCAACATATTGATTGGATCCTATGCAGGCTTAAGCTTTGTAAAATTTGTAGAGGCCCTGGCCCCAATATGTCTGGTGTGTATGATCATACTTGTGGTCTACACTAAACTTATATGGGGCAAGGAATTTGCCAAGGCAAAGGTAGAAAATGTAGATGATTATATTTTGGAATTAAAGGAAAAATACAAAATAACTGACTCTAAGTTACTTGCATATGGGGGAGGCGTACTTGCATTTGTAATCTTCCTATTTTTGACTGAATCTATTTGGCACATGGAAGTTTCAATTGCTGCCCTATTTGGTGCAGCTGTTCTGGTCACAATAGCTGTACTCATGGACAAAATTGACCTAATGGAACTTATTGAAAAGGATATTGAATGGCCAACACTTATGTTCTTTATTTTTCTCTTTATGTTAGTTTCCGCTGTTGAATCAACGGGACTTTTGGACCTTGTTGCTGATTGGATCTTAAAACTCTCAAAGGGTAACTTTGTGGCAGCATGCACCTTTATCCTATGGGTAGCAGCTATAATGTCTGCCTTTATAGACAACATACCTTTTACAGCCACCATGTTACCAATTGTAGGTTATCTCTCCCATGTTATTCCAGAGGCTCATAATACCCTTTGGTGGGCACTTGCCCTGGGTGCATGTTTCGGAGGAAATGGCACTATAATAGGTGCATCTGCAAATGTTGTTACAATTGGTATTGCTGAATCAAAGGGATATAGGACCACTTTTATGGAATTTATGAAAGTAGCTTTTCCCTACATGATCATGACTATTGCTGTATCAGAAGCATGGCTACTTATTGTACGTCCAGGATAATTATGTTTGTGAAATTTATGATACAATTTTAAGGGAGGATTTTTCCTCCCTTTTTTATTTTACATATAGTCCTACCCTTCTTAAGTCTTCACAGGATATTTCTCCATGTCTTAATATTTCCACTATATTCTTTTCAACAAACTTTACTATTGTAGAAGGATTGACCCCTGAAGGTCTTGGCCCTAAATTAAGGGCCATATCAACCATACCTAATACATCTGCATCAATTTCCTCAAATGACTTTGGACTTGGCATGCCAGATCTATTTGCACTGGTTGCAAATAAAGGAAAACCAGATTTTACACACAATTTCCTTGCAATGGGATGGGAGGTTAGGCGGACGCACACATATCCTTTTCCACTTAAAATACCTTTTGGGAGATCTTTTTTTCCAGGGAAAAGAATTGATAGGGGCCCTGGCCAAAAATGGTCTAAGATTAAATCCATTGGAACATACTCAAATGATTCAACCAGGAAGTCTATTTGTGAAATATTGCCTATAATTACAGGGAGGACCTTACTTAAGGGTCTTTTTTTTATCTCAAATATCTTTTTAACTGCTCTTTTATCCAGAGAATTTCCTCCAATGCCATATAGGGTCTCAGTTGGAAAAATAATTACCCCACCTTTTTTTATGAGATCAACTGCATGGTCTATTTTTACCAATTTATCGCCTCCTAGTGTTTTTTACTCTCTCCCCAAATTTGTCAAAACTTGGGTTAACTAAATTTATGGCAAAGTTCTTGCTTTTTAAAATCAAATAAATAAGATAGGGAAAGGATTTCCCTGTTAATAATAACTATTTTCCTTTGCAAAAGGAGATGAGATGGTAAAGATCAAGATAGGTGACATAGAAAAAAATTTACTGCAAGCACCAGACAAGACAAGGAAAAAATCCCCAAATGAATTTGATGAATTCTTAAAAAAAGAAATAAGCCAAGATCAAGAAAAAATCCCCACTACCCCTATCTCAACTGAAAAAATCCAATTCCAGGAATTAGAGGCTGCCCTGAGACTCAAACAAAATCAAGGCTTAAGTATAGTTATGGATAAAATTGAATCTAGCTTGGATAAGTGGGAAAAATATTCCCAGGATCTTTCTGCTGGCAATTTAAGGGATTCAGAAAATACCCTGAACTCAATTCTAGACCAGTTATCACATATAGAAAATAAATTAAATGAGGGTGAAATTGATCCCAAGGAAGAAGTCACAGATATTGTCAATGAACTTAAGATAATGGCCTTATCTGAGAAGGCAAGGCTAAGCCGCGGAGATTATGTGTAGATTTTGACTATTTCAAGTAAAATTCCTTTAATGGTGTATAAATTGGACCAGTTGGTTTAAGTGTACTTTTCCACAAAATAAACCTATCAATTTTCGTCTCTGGCCAGCTAAGGTCGTTTAAATATTTTATTAGCTCCACCCAATTGTCTCTGGAGTGTGCGTATTTTATCCTCCCAAGGGTGAGGTGTGGTCTAAATGGTTTACTATCTCCTACAATTCCCACTGAAGATAAACAAGTAGAGATATCTTGGAAGAGTTCTACCAACTTCCTACCCCCTTTTTCACATCCAGCCCATATGACTCTGGGTCTTTTTATATTAGGGAAATATCCTCCACCACCTGCTTTGAAAACAAATGGAGACAAATTAGTTTTTATTATATCTTTTATTTCTTCCACCTTTATGTCCTGGACTTCACCAATAAAAAATAAGGTTAAGTGAAAATTTTTCTCTTGTGTCCATTTAATTTTTGAATACAGCGAATCTGACCACTTATTTTTTATTTGTGTTAAAATTTTCTTGTATTCATTGGGAAGAGGGATTCCCAAAAAAATTCTCATGGGTATTCTCTCCTACAAGATTAAAAATAAAATAGATTCAACAACCTCACACATGCCACCTAAGGTGTCCCCAGTAATACAACCCAAGGTCTTTTTGTAAAAACAAATCAACAAAAAGGTAACAATAAAAAATAGACTGTTTAATAAGATAAAACCCTTGCCCAAATAAATGGATGCCAACATTATAGGAATAAAAGGAACAAATTCTGTTGGTTTTACTGGAGATTCAAAGAACCCCTTTGCTGTTCCCATCTCCCTACAGTAACCTAAAAACCTCATTGCAATTAACATAGAAACCCGTGAATAGGCTGGGATCAAACATATCTTTAAGAACCTGCTACTTCCAATATCCCTAATACCAAAATATTTAATTCCAAGAAAAATAATTATGGCCAATACCCCCATTGCTCCTATCCTTGAATCCTTCATTATTTTTAACTTTTCCCCAAGGGGTCTATGGCTAAATATTCCATCTGCAGTATCTGCAAGACCATCTAGATGGAGGCCACCAGTTAAAACAATTAACAATGTCACATCTAACCAAGACACAGTACTAATTGGAAAAATTTTTTGCATGAAAAAATCAAATAGGCCCACTAAAATACCAATAAATAGACCCACCATTGGGAAATATGGCCTTATCTTCTCTGGGGAAAACTCTAATTTTAAGTATTTGGGTATAGGGATGGTGGTTAAAAACACAAGACATCCAAGAAAATTCTTTAGCATATTTCTATCCTTTTATGAGATTTGGAATACCGCAGGTCACAAAATATACCTTATCTGCTATTTGAGCTACTTTTTGGTGAAGTATCCCCACAATATCTCTATACTTACGAGAAACTCCATCTGCCGGCACGATTCCCATCCCAACTTCATTTGACACAAAGATGAAAATGCCCTCATTCTCCCTTATAACCTTTATAAGCTCCTCAATATCTCTTTCTATCTCCTCTTTTTCCTCTCCCCTGTATAGGAGATTGTTTATCCACATTGTTAGGCAATCTACAAGCACAACTGATTTTTTATCCTGAATTGACTTTAAACCCCTGGGAAGGTCGTATGGGCATTCTAATGTCTCCCATCCATGCCCCCTTTCCTTTTTGTGCTTTTCAACCCTATCTTTCATTTCATCATCCATTACCACAGAGGTGGCCACGTAGATCTTTCTTACTTTTCGATATTCTTCAGCTAATTTTAAAGCAAAACTACTTTTTCCACTCTTACACCCACCAATTATAAATATAGTTTCCATGCTCATATTTTCTCCACCTTTAAATCTCAACACAATATTTTAACAGGTCAAATGAAATCCCGCTCCAATTTTTATACCGTTATCATATAGCCTATTAAACTCAAAAATGGCTTCTTTTGTTGGTTTTTCTATAAGTTTAATTTTATGTTTTTTCAAATAATTTTTAAGGGATGTATCTACCCTCATCATACCAGGATCTCCCTGTCCAATAATAATAACTTCAACACCCTCTTTTATCAAATCCTCTACATCCCCTTTAAAAACCCTGTGTCCCTGCTTCCTCCACCAATTGGATATGACCTTATCCCCAATTATTTTCAAATCTGTTGTATAACCCTTACCTGAAATTTTCATATATCCAAATCTATATTCCTGGATAATCATCATATATCCCTCCCATAAAACAAAAAAAGGCTGGTCTTAAAAGACCAGCCTTTTTAACTCCTCTAAAATCCATATCTATTAGTACATGCCGCCCATTCCCCCTGGAGCTGGTGGCATATTTTTATCTTTTTCTTCTGGTTTTTCACAGATTGCAGCCTCAGTGGTCAATAGTAGAGATGCAATAGAAGATGCATTCTGGATTGCAATTCTTGTAACCTTCTTTGGATCAATTACACCAGCCTTTAAGAGGTCTTCATACTCTCCAGTAGCTGCATTAAATCCAAAGGAGTCCTTTTCAGATTTTACCTTCTCAACTACTAAAGAACCCTCATAACCTGCATTTGCACAGATCTGACGAAGAGGCTCAGTCAAAGCAGCCTTGATAATCTCAATGCCAGCCTTTTCATCTTCATCAGCTGCCTTTACAGCCTCAACAGCCTCAAGACACCTTATCAAGGCAACACCACCGCCAGGAACAATACCTTCTTCAACAGCAGCCCTGGTTGCATTTAGTGCATCTTCCACCCTGGCCTTCTTTTCCTTCATCTCTGTCTCAGTTGCAGCACCAACATTGATTACTGCAACACCACCAACCAATTTGGCGAGACGTTCCTGTAATTTTTCTCTATCATAATCAGATGTGGTCTCATCAATTTCAGCCCTTATCTGGTTTACCCTGGCCTTGATATCTTCAGGTTTACCAGCACCATCAATTATTGTAGTATTCTCTTTGTCAATAACTACCTTCTTGGCCTCACCAAGGTCATTTAAAGTAGCATTTTCAAGTT
This sequence comes from Desulfothermus okinawensis JCM 13304, assembly GCF_054654515.1. Lineage (NCBI taxonomy): Bacteria > Pseudomonadati > Thermodesulfobacteriota > Desulfovibrionia > Desulfovibrionales > Desulfothermaceae > Desulfothermus > Desulfothermus okinawensis. The sequence goes on from NZ_BAAIEW010000012.1 coordinate 15,175, forward strand.
TGATACCTAAATCCTCGGAAATTACCTGACCACCTGTCAAGATAGCAATATCCTGCAACATTGCCTTTCTTCTCTCGCCAAAACCAGGGGCCTTTACAGCACATACCTGCAATGTTCCCCTTAGCTTGTTCACAACCAGTGTAGCAAGGGCTTCACCTTCCACATCTTCAGCAATGATTAAAAGAGGTTTGCCCTGTTTTGCAACTTGTTCAAGCACAGGCAAAAGATCCTTCATTGCAGAGATCTTCTTCTCATGGATCAAGATGTATGCATTTTCCAACTCACAGGTCATCTTGTCAGGATTGGTTACAAAGTATGGGGAGAGATAACCCCTATCAAACTGCATACCTTCTACAAAGTCCAAGGTGTTTTCAAGGCCCTTGGCCTCTTCTACTGTTATTACACCCTCTTTACCTACCTTACTCATTGCGTCGGCAATTAAATTTCCAATTGTTGGGTCATTGTTAGCAGAAATTGTTCCTACCTGTGCAATGTCCTTTTCATCTCTGGTTGGAACAGCTATTTCTTCTAATTTTTTCACCACTGCATCAACTGCCTTGTCAATTCCCCTTTTGATGATCATTGGGTTTCTGCCAGCTGCAACCAGCTTGATACCTTCATTGAATATCTTTTGGGCAAGGATGGTTGCTGTTGTGGTACCATCACCAGCAATGTCAGAGGTCTTACTGGCAACTTCTTTTACCATCTGAGCGCCCATGTTTTCAAATTTATCTTCCAATTCAACCTCTTTTGCCACAGTAACACCGTCTTTGGTAATTACTGGAGAACCAAAAGACTTCTCAATAACAACATTTCTTCCCTTTGGCCCCAAAGTTACCTTTACAGCATTTGCAAGCTTATCAACACCAGCCTTTAATTTTGCTCTAGCAGTCTCACTATATAGTATTTCCTTTGCAGGCATACTCAGCACCTCCTTTTAAAAATTAATTTTCAATAATGGCAACAATATCGTCTTCTCTCATAATGAGATATTCTTCACCTTCAATCTTTACCTCTGTCCCTGCATATTTGCTGAACATTACCTTGTCCCCAACCTTTACAGACATCTCAATCCTCTTCCCGTCATCAGTAAGCCTTCCAGGACCAACAGCAATGATCTCACCCTTTATTGGTTTTTCCTTTGCAGTGTCAGGAATGATGATTCCACCCTTGGTCTTTTCCTCTTCTTCTAAACGCTTTACCAAAACACGATCATGCAATGGTTTTAACTTCATAGCCTCCACCTCCGTTTTATTTTGTTGTTTCTAACTATCCCAATTAATTGTTAGCACTCATCTTTTATGAGTGCTAACAAATTGACACATAAACCTGTTACACAAAGTTCGCCTCTATATATAAAGCCGATTTTTTAGTTGTAAAGAGCAGAAAGCAAAATTTTTTATTTTTTTATCTAATACATTGAAATAACTTATAATTTTTTATCAGATTCCTCCACAAAACGAGCCATCTCTTCTCTTATTTCCTTTAATCTTTTTTCCAATTGAAAATCAGATACTGCAAGTATCTGGGCTGCTAAGTAGGCAGCGTTTTGTGCCCCAACCCTATCAAGGGCAACAGTGGCAACGGGATATCCAGGGGGCATTTGTACAGTGGAAAGTAGCGCATCTATTCCACCTAAAGAAGACGCATTTATAGGCACTCCAATAACAGGCCTTGTGGTCCTTGCGGCAACTGCCCCAGCAAGATGGGCCGCCAGTCCAGCAGCACAAATAAATACCTTACACCCCTTTTCTTCTAAGTCCTTGATTAAATTTTCTGTCCTATTGGGGGTCCTGTGGGCAGATGTTATGTGGAATTTATAGCTAATCCCCAATTTTTCCAAAACCTCTATACAGGGAAACATCTTCTCCTTATCTGATATACTCCCAATAAAAATTGCTACATCTACCATAAAACTCCTCCTGGATTCTTGCGAAAAACTAACAGATATCTTTTATTTTAGCAAAACAATGGGCTGGATTAACTGGAAGGGATCTTACGGAGAGGGAGGGATTCGAACCCCCGGAGGGCTGTAAACCCTCAGTAGTTTTCAAGACTACCGCCTTCGACCGCTCGGCCACCTCTCCGTGGAAAAAATTTATATAATAATATAGCGTAAAAATTTCAAGTCTTTTTTATTGGATTTCAAGAATTATCCTTTGTACCATTATATACAAAATTTTTTCCTATCATTTTATAAAACGTACCTTTATCAATACCAATTGGAGTCTTACACCTTGGACAAAAGATCTTACCATGGGATTCTTCCCATCCAAAGGACTTGGTTATTCTGTCCTTATGACACCTAAGCACCTCCCCTTTTCCTATTTTTTTATATTTCCATAATTTTTTCTTGCACTTTGCACATCTAATTGTAAGCATAGATAAACCCTAGACTACCACCATCTTTTTTCTATTATCTATTTTTGCTTTACCCTGAGGATTAAAGCAAGGGGAACCAAAAACATAGTTATTGTTCCAAGAAAAATAAAGCTGTCATTAAACGCCAACATCCCTGTCTGTCTCCTTACCTCCATATAAATTAAAGCAAGGGGTTTTGAATCAGGGATTGGAAACAACACAGGATAGTGCAAAAAACCAACTACCTTATTCCACATGGACAAAAACTCTTGTCTATATGGAACAACATTTTTTACAAGCATTGTTTGATTAAACTGTTCACTTCTGGCAAGGTATGTAGTGGCAATGGCTGTTCCAAAACTTCCTCCTAAGTTTCTCAAAAGATTAAAGATACTGGAGGCATTTCCAATCTTTTCTTTAGGGATATTTACATATGTTGCAGCAGTAAGGGGCACAAAAAACAGACCCATTCCACATGCCTGGATGACCCTGGGCCAACAAAGCTGCCAAAATCCAGCGTTTAAAGTAAATCTTCCCATCATGATCACTGAAAAGGCGATTAGGGAAAGGCCCAGCATAAGTAAAATATATGCAGGGACCCCTCTATTTAATAAACGACCCACAATAAACATAACAATCATTGTTGCAATTCCACTGGGTCCCAGGACCAAACCAGCCCACATTGCTGTGTAATTCATTAAATTTTGCAAAAATAATGGGAGCAACACTATACTTCCAAAAAAACCCATAAATCCTGTAAACAATATAAAATTTCCAGCAACAAACACCTTGTCCTTAAACACAGAGATATCTAAAATGGGATCATTAGCATATATCTCTCGAACAATATATATGAGAAAGCAAATTACAGAAATTATACTGAGGGTAATAATAAAATTGGAGTGAAACCAATCCTCCCTCTGACCTTTATCCAGGACTACTTGGAGACAACCAACCCATAGGAATAGAAGCATTAAAGAAAAATAGTTAACTCTACCATTTTTCCTCTGTTTTATATAGGGTGGATCAAAGATAAACAGAATCGTCATAAATACAGACAGGATACCTATTGGAAGATTGATATAAAAAACCCACCTCCAAGAAAGATTGTCTGTTATCCATCCGCCAACTACAGGCCCTATTGTAGGGGCTAACACCACCCCCATTCCAAATATTGCCATTGCCATCCCGTGTTCTTTCTTTGGGAAAGACTCTAGCAAGATTGCCTGGGAGATGGGTTGAAGGGCTCCTCCGCCAATCCCCTGAAGTATCCGTGCAAGCACCAGAACCTCCAATGTGGGTGCACTTCCGCAAAGTATTGAAGCAAAGGTAAAAAGTATTATGGAACCAATTAAATATCGTTTTCGGCCAAATAAATTGGACAAAAAACCAGTAATGGGAATTATTACTGCATTGGATACTAGATATGAAGTGAGCACCCATGTGGATTCGTCTAAACCGGCATTTAACCCCCCCTGTATGTGTGGAAGGGACACGTTTACAACACTTGTGTCCATTATCTCTATAAAAGTAGGCAGGATTACAGTTAGTGCGATAATCCACTTGTTCACATTTGGAGTGATGTGTTCTTGTACTTTTTCCACAACAACACCTCTTTTATTTAAGGGTCTTTCCAGACTTATCTCTAATATCCACCTTTACCACCAGTGAGGAACCCAGTCTTAAGGGCATTTTTTTATAGTCATAGTCATCTAATTCAATTTTTACTGGAATCCTTTGGACCACTTTAATCCAGTTTCCAGACGCATTTTCCGGTGGAAGGAGGGAAAACACCTGGCCTGTTCCTGCCCGAATTCCCACAACATGACCACGAAAAACTACATCTGGATACATATCAGCTTCAATCTCTGCCCTTTGACCAATACGTACGTTTGCAAGTTGTGTCTCCTTGAAATTCGCCTCAACATATACCTTATCTAAGGGTACAATCACCATGAGTACCTGACCTGGCAACACCCTATTTCCTCTCTGCAGTTTTGAACCAGCCACATAACCAGATATTGGAGCTTTAATTTTACAATAGCTAAGTTGTAATCTGGCTTCATTTAAAGCTGCCCTTAAATAATCCCTCTCTTTTTTAAGGGAATTTAAAGATTCTATGGCCGACAAAATCTTTGATTCATTCTTTTTGGCAATAGATATTCCTATATGGGCATTCTTTATCTTTTCATCAAGTTCCTTATATATTGCCTGTAAAGAATTTATCTTATGAGTTATAGACTTAATTTGATAAATCAGTTTATTGTACATGGTCTCAACTTGATCGAACTTTTCCTTGGATATAGTATGATTTTTATATAAATTTTTATATCTCTTATATTGCAGTTCTGATAGATGTAAATCCTGTTTTAAGCTGTTTTTCTGTGCGATAAGAGATTTTATCTCTGAATTTACCCTGCTTTTTTCATCAAGTGCCAGATTTAAATCATTTTGGGATTTGTTTATATTTTTTTTAAGGTTGTGTCTTAATATATCCACATCGATCTCTGTACTTTTTATTTTAAAGTTAATGGATTCTAGTTTATTTTTTAGCTGCTCAACCTTTAATTTGTATATTGATGAATCAAGTAGAACCAGTAAATCCCCTTGTTTTACATAATCGTCATTTTTTACATATACCTTCTCTATTGTACCTGGTATTCTACTGCTTACATAACTGCTATCTGCATATACATAAGCATCATCTGTACTCACAAAATTCTTTAGATAAAAAAACCAATAGAAAAAAAATATAATACCAAAAACAATCACAAACAGGATAATAATCTTTGTTCCCTTTTTTGCCCTATCATTGTTTCTATTCTCCATAAAAGAAGTCCTCCATTATCTTAGCAAGTAACTATTTCATGAAAAACCATGTAAAATACTAGTACTCCCCAACAGCCCTTTTTAATGCTGCAAGTGCTATATGATACCCATAAAGTGCCCCGTAGTAATTCATCTCTGATTGGGTAAGATAAGTTCTGGCATCTAATACATCCGTAGAAGTGTTTACCTGGACCTTGTATCCTTCAGTTGTGACCCTGAAATTCTCCTTTGCCTGTACAAGAGATTTCTTTGCAGTTTCCACGTTTACCTTTGCCACCATGAGGTCCTCATACGCCTTTTTTACCTGAACAGCTATCTGGTCTTCTAATCCCTTCTTTCTTTGTTCTAAAGATTTTAGTCTGAATTTTGCACGTCTGACATCAAAAATCTTTTTTCCAGATTCAAAAAATTCCCATTTTGCATTCACCCCAAGGACTAAATTTTTCTCGTTTGTAAATTTATTTTCTGTTGCAGCTAAATCTTCACCCTGCCTCTGATACTCTCCAAAAAGGGAAATGGTTGGGAAAAATCTGCTCCTGGCAAGTTTAATCCCCCATTTAGCCTGTTTAATTGCCCTGTCCATAACACTTATCTCTGGTCTGTTTTTTATGGCATTCTTTATTAGTTCATCTATCCTTGTACAAAAAAATGGCACTCTCTCTACGTCCTCAATTTCATATGATAAATCCAGTATATTTTTATTTAAAATTCTATTTAAATTTGACCTGGCAACTGAATAGTCACTCTTAGCTCTAACAAGTTTTTGTTTTGCCAAAGAATATGCCACTTCAGATTTCAGCAGATCATTTTTGGGAATTATCCCTTGAGAATAGAAATTTCTGGCATCATGTAAATGGCTCTTTAATTGTTTTACTTCCTCTTCCATCACCTCTACTTGTCTTTTTGCCAAGAGCACATTGAAGTAGGCTTGTTTTACCTCAAAAGCTACATTCAATTTTGCAAGTTCAAGAGATAATTTTTCCCTATCAAGACCCAAAGAAGATATTTCATATTTTGACAAGAGTGCAAATCCAGTAAATAGTGGTTGAATCACCCTTACATTCCATGAATATGTGTTTGTATACCCTGTAATAAATTTCTGCTCTATTGGCCCTAGTTTAAAATATACAAAGGGATCATCTCTTAAATGAACGTAATTGTATTCTGCTGAAAGTTTAGGCAACATATCTGAAAATGCACTTTTCTTTTCTTCAACTGCAGCTCTTTCATTAAATAATGACTCTTTTATTTGTGGATTATTTTTTATTGCTAATTGAACAGCCTTATCCAGTGTAAGGATTTCAGAAGACTTGGCTGGTAAAACCAGGCAAAAAAAAGAACTTACAGATACGAACATAAAAAAAATTATTCTTCTCATAGGATCCTCCTTTTATCTCAACACTATTTTAAAATTCCATGAAAAAATAAATCAAAAATTACGTCACAATATTTTCTTTCCAAATCCTTTTCCTCCATAAAAATACCGTGTTTCAAAATAGTCCAGATCAAGCTTAAAAAAAGTACAGCTGTTTTTTCTGGATCAATTTCTCTAAAAATAGACCTCTCTATACCTCTTGCTACTACTCCAGAAACCAGGTTTTGAATAGATAGAATACTATTTTTAAATTCCTGATTAATTCCTTCTATCTTGTTTAGACCTTCCATAACCAAAATTGCAATAACGTCTTTGGACCTTCTGTATTCCTCAAAATGTAATTTCCCAATTCGCCTTAATATCTCTGCTTCATTTTCATACCCAGATATTATTTTTTTTATATTTGTCTCAAAATCCATCATCTTTTGCTGGATTATGGAACCAAAAAGATCTTCTTTACTTGGGAAATATCTATAAATCGTCCCTTTGCCTACCCCTGCCCTCTTTGCAATATCAGAGACCAAAGTGGTGTGGAAGCCATTTTTGGCAAATTCAAGCCTTGCAGCTTTCAATATCTTTGTCCTTGTATCCATACCCATAACCTAATAACCGGACTGACTGGTCAGTTCTATATTCAAGAAATATTAAAGAGATAGAACTTTTTGTCAAGGGGAAAAGCAAAACTATAGGTCAGAAATATTGCCCAATATATTGAGATGGTAACAGAAAAAAATTTAAGACATTAATTTTACTCCACCATAATAAAATCATCCATTCATTTACTTGACTAAATTTTCTCTAAATTGTAAGAGCATATATTCAATCTTACGCAATGAATTGAGGAGGTTTTTATATCAATGGCAAAAAAAAGAGTGAACTACTTGCAAGGTGCGCAAAAAACAGAACAAGGATTAAAATTTAAAGGCGTTATTTTAGAGCCAATTGTTGAAAACTGTGAGGGATGTGAAAGGGTTGTTGAGTTTGAGGGGGAAAAATATTGTGCAAGTTATCCTAGACCCCAGGCAAAGTGGAGAAACGGTGCGTGCAACTTTGCAACCCATGTAAAGGCGGAAATCGATAAGGCTGGTAAGGTAAAATTAAACCCCTTAAAGGCTTCCAAACGCGCGGCAAGGGGAAGGTAAACACAAGATAAGGTCCCAAATTTTGGGGCCTTTTTTATTTTATTGAAAAAAAGGAAGATATGGATAATATTTTAAGCTACTTGGACAATCAAAAACAAAAGGTAGTTGAATTACAAAAAAATCTGGTGTCATTGCCAGCACTGGGACCAGAAAATGGTGGCCTGGGGGAGATAGAAAAGGCCAAATATTTGATTTCTTATTTAAAAAAATATCCCTCTCTTATCATAAAGGAATTTCCAGCTGAAGATACAAGGGTACCATCTAAAATACGGCCAAATATTGCTGCGATTCTTCCTGGTAAAAATAGCCATCAGACACTATGGATAGCCTCTCACTTAGACGTTGTCCCTCCAGGGGATCTATCATTGTGGGAAAGTGACCCATATACATTGCGTCAAGAAGATGACATTATCTATGGCAGAGGGGTGGAAGACAATCACCAGGGAATAGTATCGTCAATTTTAGCCCTTGAGGCGTTCATTAACACGTCCACCAGACCAAATATAAATCTGGGACTGCTATTTGTAGCTGATGAAGAAACTGGGAACAAATATGGTCTGGAATTTTTATTTAAACACCACAGAGAGTTATTTAATCAGAAAGACTGTTTTTTAATACCAGACTTTGGATCTCAAGATTCAGATCTAATAGAGATAGCTGAAAAGGGAATTTTGTGGCTCAAGGTAGAGATTATAGGGAAACAGTGTCACGGGTCCACCCCAAATGAAGGAATAAACACCCTTGTTGCAACAGCCGATCTAATTATTAGATTGAGGAAACTTTATGAAATATTTAATAGGGAAGATCCCCTGTTTTCACCTCCCATATCGACCTTTGAACCAACAAAAAAAGAAACCAATGTTCCCAATATAAATACTATACCAGGAAAAGATGTCTTCTATTTAGACTGTAGAGTCCTTCCATGCTACGACCTCGATGAAGTTATGGATGCCATAAAAAAAATTGGTACTGAAACAGAGAGAAAATATGGAGTTAAAATAAATTTTGAAATCATCCATGGATTGAGTTCCCCAGCCACTGATAAAGACAATGAATTTGTAAAAAAATTAGCCCAGGCAGTCTTTGATGAATATGGCAAAAAACCAACATTCATGGGTGTAGGTGGCGGTACTGTGGCTGTTTATCCAAGGAAAAACAACATACCTGCAGCAGTTTGGGCTACCATCTTCGGTACTGCACACCAACCTAATGAACGATCATCTCTAAAAAATACCCTAAAAGATGCCAAGGTTATGGCAAGGCTTTTGCTATAGTGTTTAAAAAAGGCTATAATTTCCATGATATTAAGTATCCTTGCCAAAAGTTATTTAGCCAGGGTAAGTGAAAGTTTTATCAATAAAAAATGGGAGATATCTGATACAACTGTCCTTATTCTGGAATCCATTCTATTAATTATTTTATTGTGCATTTTATTCTATTTACTACAAAAGAGATATCAGAAAAAAAAAGAAGAGGAGCGAAAAAATCCATTTACAATTAAAAAACCATCTGAAATTAAGAAGATATTAGAACAGGCCTTAAACGAACGATCTAAATTTGAAGTTAGTTTTTCAAAGAAACATAAATTTTCCTCAAACTGTAGCCTGGTGGAATTAAAAGGAAAATCTATTGTTCTAGAACTTCCATCAAACATTGTCCCAACAGATCAATGGAACAAAAGGCCAGTTTATGTTTACTTTAGTCTATCAGGTGACAAACCAGGGATTAGGGTTTATTATTATTTTGAGTCTGTGGTGGAATATTTTTTTTCAAAGAAGACTTTTCACTTTATTGTTATCAAAATTCCAGGGATATTAGAACTAAAACAAAAAAGAAAACATTTTAGGATTGATGCCCAAAACAAAGATTTTGAAAAGATAGTAATTTATTTTTTGTACCATTCCAATCCAATTGACAATATATATGAGTTGCCAGACCCTGTTTTTGAATTTAAAAAATCAAGTGAAAAGGAACCAGAAGGCCCATATCCAATTTCAGTTGTGAACATCTCAGCTGGAGGGATTAGGCTCAAGCTTAAACGCAAATTCAAAAAGGAAGTTGGTTTTGATATTGATAACCCTCCCATGATTTTAATTTTTTTATCTCTTTTCCTTGAAAAGAAACAAAAAGATATATTACTTTTATGTCAGGTGAGAAATTATAACGAAGATTACATTACTAAAGACCTTGAAATAGGTCTACAATTTATAAAGCAGGGTTTTATTGACCCTGAAAACAACAACACAATTAAATGGAAAGAAGTCAAAGAAGATGAGGGTCAAGAGATTATAGCCAGATGGGTATTTTTAAAAAATTTAGCATTAATTAGAAAGGGAATAAAATAACAGGAGGGAAATATCTGTGGACGAGGGATCTGAAGGGAAATTTTGGAATGCAATAAAGAGTATATTCACCGGAAATAGAGAAGTACAATCCATAGAAGAATTGCTCCAAGAGGCCCAAAAGAACAATGTGGTTCCCAAGGATATTGCCTACATGCTAAAAAGCCTTTTAAAACTTGGTGAAAAAAAGGTGTATGAATTAATGATCCCAAGGACAGACATTGATTGTGCAGAAGAAAATTCAAGCATAACAGAAGTTGCAGAAATAATAATTTCCAGTGGTCATTCTAGAATACCAATATATAGAGACAATAAAGACCAGATAATAGGAATAATACATGCCAAAGACCTACTCCCCATATTGATTAACAAAAAAAACGCTTCATTAAATCAGATATTAAGACCTCCATTTTTTGTGCCAGAGACCAAAAATGTTAAAGACATGCTGCTTGAATTTCAGTCCAAAAAGCAGCACCTGGCCATAGCCATTGATGAATATGGAGGGACTTCAGGTTTAATCACATTGGAAGATATATTGGAAGAAATCGTCGGAGAAATAGAAGATGAATACGACAGTCCCAAGGAGGAAGAAATTCAAATTTTAGAAAATTCCTCTTGTCTGGTTTCAGGAAGGACTTCCCTAGAAGACCTAAAGGAACAACTTGGGATCTATTTAGAGTCTGAATTTGTTGAAACCATTGGTGGATATTTGACTGAAATGATGGGACGGATACCCAAGGAAGGCGAAACAATAAAGGTTAAGGGGTACAATTTCCAGATAAAAGAGGCGGACGAAAAGCACATAGGCTCAATTTTAATTTACCCAATAGATAAAGGAGAAAACCTTTCTCAAAATACAGAGCAAGAACAAGACAATAGCTAAACTCAAAATCCCATGTTTTACCTACTATGCATAATATTTACCTATCTGGCATTTGCAAATCCCTTTTTGCAACTGGGTTTCTTAATAATTTTCTACCCATTAATCTTTATCCATATAAGCGAAGTACATGGCAATTTAAAAGACATTATAAAAATTTCTTGGATAACTGGGTCCATAATCTATTCTTCATGTCTTTATTGGATAGCATATCCAGTGGCTAATTACACCAATGTACCCTTAATAGTAGCAATTGCATGTCCCATTTTACTTGGAATTTATCTGGGAATTTATCCTAGTATATTTACCTCTATTTTGTTTTACAATAGAAATATTCATTGGACAGTAAAGGGATTGATTGCTGGTCTTAGTTGGTCGTCACTTGAATATATAAGGACATATTTTTTAACTGGATTTCCATGGTTAAATATAACCCAGGCACTTTCATCCTATATAAAATTTGTACAACCTGTCAAAATTATAGGTGAAACTCTATTTTCTGGAATAATTGTTATTATAGCTGTATGGATATATGAAGGTAAGAAAAGGAGAATCATTCCTATAATGTTTACTATTTTACTTATTTTACTCGTTTATATATCAGGTACTTATTTGTATAATGCAAAAATAAATTCTGTAAAAAATATAAGAGCAGTAATAGTTCAGGGAAATATAGACCAATATGTTAAATGGGATAAAAAATACCAGGAAGATACCTTAAAGAAATATATGATATTAACCAATAAGGCTTTGGATAAATATAGTGGAGAAAATACCTTAGTAGTATGGCCAGAGACGGCGATGCCATTTTATATTCAAGAAAGAAATATTCTCACTTATAGTTTACTAAATTATACTAGACGCAAAAAAATTATATTAATAACTGGCGCACCTGGTTATAAAATAAAAAAAGAAAAGGTAAACTGGTATAACAGAGCATATTTAATATACAAAGGGAAGATAATAGATTATTATGATAAGGTTCACCTAGTCCCATTTGGTGAATATATACCTTTTGGAAGTATTCTGTCATTCATTAGTAAAATTGTGGAAGGCCCTGGTAATTTTAGTAGGGGAAAGAGCCTAACTCCCCTTAAAATTGGAGATCTTGCAATTGGAACCCTAATCTGCTATGAAATGATCTTTCCCGACCTTGTGGCCCAGCTCGTAAGAAACAATGCGAAACTTATTGTAAATATAAGCAATGACGCCTGGTTTGGAAATTCATCTGGGCCTTATCAACATCTGAATCAGGCAATTGTAAAGGCCATTGAAACCAATAGATTTATATTAAGGGCAACCAACACTGGTATTTCAGCAATAATAACGCCCAAGGGTAAGGTTGTAAAAAAACTTCCCTTAAACAAAAAGGGTTTTTTAACAGCCAATGTAGCTTTAATTAAGGACAACACATTTTATGTAAAACATCACAATGTTATTAAACTGGTAACCTTTTTTTTGTGTATCTTCATACTAATCATAAAACATTATAGGTCAAAATATGGTGGAAAAGATAATACAACTACCTGAGCTAAAGAGGCAAAAGGATTTAGTGCTCGAAAAATATTCCCAATTAAGGGGGCGTCTTTGACATAGGACCTATAAAATTAGAATTAGAAGAAATAGACAAAAAATTATCAAAACCAGAATTTTGGTCTAATCCAGAGGAAGCTAAGCCTCTTATGCAAAAAAAATCCCAACTGGAAAACGAACTAAGTGGTATAGAAGAACTGGAAGATGCGAAATCTAATATGGAAGAGTGGTTGGAGCTAGCAGAAGAAGATCAAAGTAGCGAAATCTTACAGGTAGCAGAGGAACAAATAAGACACTTTAAGAAGGTATTAGACAGCTTTGAATTAAAGACGCTTCTTTCATCTGAACACGACAAAAACAACGCCATCTTAGAGATACACCCAGGTGCAGGTGGCACTGAAGCACAGGACTGGGCAGAGATGTTACTCAGGATGTACAAAAGGTGGGCTGAAGATAAGGGTTATAAAGTTAAAGAGTTGGATATACTTCCTGGAGATGAAGCAGGTATAAAGAGCGTAACCATATCCATTGAAGGGCCCTATGCATACGGTCTGTTAAAAGGAGAAAAGGGAATACATAGGTTGATTAGGATATCTCCCTTTGATGCATCTGGGAGGAGACATACTTCATTTGCATCTGTGGATGTCTATCCTGAAGCAGATAAGGAAATAAAGATAGACATAAATGAAGAGGACTTGAGGATAGATGTATTTAGGGCTGGAGGTCCTGGGGGTCAATCGGTTAATAAGACCAGTTCAGCCGTAAGAATTACCCACATACCCACTGGAATTGTTGTTCAGTGCCAGAACGAAAAATCCCAATTCAGGAATAAGGAAATAGCCCTCAAGATATTACAAGCAAGGTTATATGAAAGGGAACTAAAAAAAATTGAAGAAGAAAGGCAAAAACAGTATTCACAAAAAAGTGCCATTGCCTGGGGATCCCAAATAAGAACATACACCCTACAGCCCTATAGACTAGTTAAAGATCATCGAACCAATGTGGAAGATGGAAATGTGGACAGGGTCTTGGATGGAGATCTGGACAAATTTATAAGGAGTTATTTACTTCATATCCATGGACAAAAAAGACAATAATTTAAAAAAAATAGAAAATGAAATACGCATCATCCAGAGAGAGTTGGATGGAATTGTAAAAAAGTGTAATACCGACGCCAAAGAAGGAGTTTTAGTATTTCGCCCCACCTGTGGTACATCAAGAGAAGAAATAAAACGACTACTTCAAAAGACCATGCTATACGATTGGAATATATTAACAATAAATGGGGACACCACTCCAACCATAATTACCTTATTTGAAAACCTTGAAAAGTTAAAAGACCTTGCAAATAAAGACCCTTTAACAGGGTTACTTAATAGAAAACAATTAAATAACATTATAATGGTGGAAACAGAAAGGTGTTACAGGACCAGACAGCCTTTATGTATACTTTTCATAGACTTAGACGATTTCAAAAAAATAAACGATACAATGGGACATGATGTTGGTGACAGGGTTTTAATTGAAGTGGCAAACAAATTAAAAGAGCAATGTCGAAAAACAGACCATATTGGAAGATATGGAGGGGAAGAATTTGTCATTGTCCTACCCTCTACCTCTTTAGTACAAGGGGAGATAACTGCTGAGAGAATTAGAAGTTCAATTAGAAACATTAGATTTGAAGAACAAAAAAATGGGAGTTTTAGGGTAACTTGTTCCATTGGACTTTGTTGTTATAAAGGTAGAAAAAAGATTAATCCAGAGTTTATTTTAAAACAAGCTGATAATGCCTTGTATGAGGCCAAAAATAGAGGAAAAGATAGGATAGTATCTGCTGGTATTGTGGATATTGACGCTGAGTCCATACAAGAGATGGTTAAGGTAAATCCAGAAGAAAAAAACTTCTTATTTGGAAAAACTAAATAAAATGAGTGAAAAAGACATGGAAAATTCAAATAAAAGCCTCAGCATATCAATATTAAGCGGAAAAGGTGGGGTTGGTAAGACTAATATTGCATTAAACCTTGCATATGCATTATGCAGCCTGAAGTCGCCCACACTTCTTATTGACTGTGACCTTGGACTTGCCAACTTAGATATCCTCCTTGGCATAACCCCTGAGAAAAACCTGGAATACCTATTGAGCCCTAATACAAATGTGGATGATGTATTAATCACACTGGAGGATGGGCTTCAGTTTCTACCAGCAGCATCTGGAGTACCTGAACTAGTAGAATGGGATAATGACCTTCAGACAATCATCTTTAAAAAATTAAACAGTTCTTTGAGCAAATATCACTTTCTTATCCTGGATCTTGGAGCTGGGATAAACTCCACAGTTATAAACCTTGCGGCTATTAGTAGATTTAAAATCATTATAATAACTCCTGAGCCCACGTCACTTACAGATGGATATGCCCTAATCAAGGTCTTAAAAACAAAGCACAATATAAAAGACTTCTTTATAATTGTTAATATGGCCAAAGATAAAAAACAAGGCACAGCCACCTTTCAAAGGCTAAAAATTGCATGTGAAAATTTTTTGGGCATCAAGATAAACCTTCTTGGTATAATTAATGAGGACTCCACTATCCCCATGGCAGTGGTGAATCAAGTGCCTTTATTCAAATTTAAAAGAGATTCAGTGGCATGTAAAAATATAGAAGAAATTGCCATAAAGGTAAAAAAATATCGGGAATTGCTGGTTCCAGAACTAACCCTCCCATTTAAACTAGACATCCTGCTAAAAAAATAGCTTACTTAATAAATAATACTTGACCAAATAAACATAATTTTGCATAAAATGTATTAACATGTTGATTTCATAGTTAAAAACCAAAAAAGGGGGAGGAAATGAATAAGAGTGAACTAATAAAGGCCTTTGCCAAGAAAGAAGACTTATCAATTGAAGACGCAACCCTAATTGTAAACATTTTTTTTGACTCAATAAAAGAAGCCTTAAAAGAGGGTCGAAGGGTTGAAATTAGAGGTTTTGGCAGTTTTAAAATAAAAGAATATGATGGTTATATAGGGAGAAATCCCAGCACAGGGCAGCAGGTTGAGGTGAAACCCAAAAGGCTACCTTTTTTTAGGGTTGGAAAGGAACTTAAGGAGTTCTTAAATTCATGAAAAAACTTGGTTTAATTTCTACAGTATTCTTTTTAATCTTTTTTGTCCCTCTAGATCTTTTTGCAACGGGCAAAATCACAATTGTATACACAGCTAACACCTTTGGTACCATTGACCCCTGTCCAGTTTGAGGGGGAAAATTGTTGGGAGGTCTCGCCCGACGAAAAACTGCCTTTGCAAAAATAAAAAGACAGTTCCCAGATGGATTATTTATTGGGGGATACTTTGAAGTAACAAATATAAATGGGCAGATAAACCCCTACCAGATAAAAAAATTAGTTAAGGCTTTTGATAAACTGGGATATGACATAAAGGTAATAAATGGATCTGCCTTAAAAAATCACCCTGAGTTAAAACAAAATGGATGGATTAGTTCTAAGAAACAGCTTATAATCAAATATATAAAAAGGGATAAAAACCTTATTGGTGTTGTTATTTTTCCAGAAAAATTGAGATCTGTGGAAAATATTGATATTGAAAAAATAAAATTGGCCAGAAGAAAATCCCATATATTAATAGGTATAAGTCCGTATGGATACGAATTGGAGAAAAGACTATTAATAAACAGTAAACTATGTGGTATTCTTGACTTACTCCTTGGAAGTGGACGAGGACCATCCTTTACCAACAGATCCATAAAAAATACCATATGGGTGAGGCCCATATCTAAAGGTAAGGCAATATATTTGATATCTTTTGAAAATATTTCCAAAGGCAAATCCCTTGTTTTAGGAAAAAATGTTACTGTAAGTAAGAAATACCTCAGTGATAATCTTTTAGAAAACAAAGAGATAAAACAGATTCTGATGGAATAAGTCAAATACAAAAGGAGATTATATGGAGTTTGACGGGGAAATAATCTTTTATAAGATGCATGGAAGTGGCAATGATTTTGTCTTAATAAACTTAGATGACGAACTAAAATTAACTGGCACTGAGATGGAAAATTGGGCAAAGAAACTGTGTAGAAGAAAATTTGGTATAGGTGGTGATGGACTAATTTTTTTAACAACAAAGGGTATAGATGATACAAAGGCAACATATAAATGGCATTTTTACAATTCAGATGGATCTAGGGCAGAGATGTGTGGAAATGGGTCTAGATGTGCTGCTAGACTAGCATTTAAGCTCAAAATCGCCCCCAAAAAACACCTATTTGAGACAGATGCGGGGTTAATAGAAGCTGAGGTATTTGAAAAGGAGAAAATGGTCAAAGTTCAATTAACAAAACCAAAAGACTTTAAACAAGACATTGAAATTGAAATACAGGGGGAAACCCATAGAGTACAATATGTAAATACTGGAGTGCCACATGCCATTTTGTTTCTTGAAGATGTGAAAAATCTAGATGTCCAAAATATAGGAGCAAAAGTAAGGTTCCATGAAAAATTTAAGCCAAGTGGGACCAACGTAAACTTTGTATCAATTTCTCGAGATGGCAAACTACATTTAAGGACATATGAGAGAGGAGTTGAGGCAGAGACCTACGCCTGTGGAACAGGAGCAGCTGCTTCTGCCTATGTAGCACACAAATTGGGATATACAAATAAAAACGAAGTTCCAGTAATCACATCTGGTGGAGAGAAATTAACCATAACCATTGGGGAGAAAGATACCCTCTATTTAACGGGAGGAGCCACCCTGGTATATGAGGGTAAATTAAACCCACATGAAATAGGACTATAAATTTAAAGCCAGGCCCAGTTAATCACCAGGCCTGGCTTTAGCAAAAGGAGGAAGGTATTTATTTTTCTTAATGCAATTTAAATACCAAATCCTAGCCCAAGTTTATCCTTTTGATAAACTTGGGCTAAATGATTTTAACTTGGGATTTTGGTATAGTAAGTAGTTAAAATTTTTAAACTGTAAATTTTCCTCCCAAACATGTACTTTCACTGTATTTATCAAAAATTAAAAGAGTTTTTTGTACAAGAAAAAAGTTTTTATCTGAAATTGAAAAGTTCAAAATTTTGAACCCATCACCTTCCAGTATGTCCAAATCCCCCCTTTCCCCTTTTTGTATGGGAAAGAGAGGAAGATTCAATTAGTTTTGCCTGGTATGCTGGCATAAATATCAGCTGGGCAATCCTATCTCCAGGGAAAATTTTTTTCACAGACATAGAGATATTTAGAAGTGATACCTTTATCTCCCCCCTATAGTCTGGATCAATCACTCCAACCCCTTGGGTCACCACAAGTCCTTCTTTTATACCTAGACCACTTCTAGAAAATACAAATCCAGCAATATCTTTGGATAATATTTCAATGGCGATACCTGTTCCAATTAGGACTCTTTCCCCAGGCTCAATCAATATTTCACAATGTATAGCGGCAAAAAGGTCCAATCCTACGGACATATCTGTTGCGTATTTTAGTTTTTCTTTAAATCTTTTATCTAGAAATTTCACTTTAACACAAAGAGGGCCCATATCCTCATACTCCTTAAAAACTTTTTTGTGGAAAAACATTTGAAGAACTAAGCTTAATAAAACTGACGCCATAGTTTTTTCTTTTTTTGAAGATCTGTCAAACTATAAAATCCAACTTTACTAAATAAAAATTTGTTGTTATAGGAAACTGCCCATGGAGAAAGATCAAAAAAAGGCCTACTTGTATGGTATTCTTTCTGTTGCAATATGGTCAACAGTGGCAACTGCCTTTAAACTCTCTTTAAGATATACATCTGTAATTAATTTACTCTTTATCTCTACAATCGTATCAACTCTAGTATTATTTTTCACCTTACTTATTGAAAAAAAAATAAATCAGCTAAAGGCCTTGGATTCAAAAGATATTTTATATTCGTGTATTCTGGGCATACTTAATCCATTTTTATACTATATAATATTGTTCTCTGCGTATGATCTTTTAAGGGCACAAGAGGCCCAGGCCATAAACTACACTTGGGCTATCACCTTATCTATTCTTGCATTCTTTTTTCTTGGTCAAAAACTCACCATAGGAGATATAGTGGGACTAATCTTGAGCTATTTTGGAGTTTATTTAATTGCAACAAAGGGAGAAATATCTAACTTTAATTTCCAAGCCAATCCAAAAGGGATATTTCTTGCACTTCTCAGCACTATTATATGGGCCCTTTACTGGGTCCTAAACACAAAGGACACATTGGACCCCACAATTAGATTATTTTTAAATTTCTTCTTTGGAACCATAGCAATAACCCTCCTATTTTTCATAAAATCATCCCCTTCCTCCCTTTCGTTTTATGGATCTTTGGGGTCCATATATATTGGATTTTTTGAAATGGGCATAACCTTTTTGCTCTGGTCAAGGGCCCTAAAATTTGCTGAATCAACAGCTAAAATTAGTATTTTGATATACCTCTCACCCTTTCTTTCCCTCATCTTTATCCACTTTTTTGTAGGAGAAAAAATCTATATTTCCACAATCTTGGCGTTAATTTTGATAATAAGTGGAATAGGCATTCAAAAAATCTGGAAAACAGCATAAAAACATCCATTCCCTCTTTACTAAACACCTACCTTTTGATATAAAACCCGTAAATTATAACCGAACGGAAGGTATAGAACTAAACCCCATTTATCATTGCTAGTAAAAATTTCCTCAAAGGATTAATTTATGCATATTTTAATAGCATTTATTATTGGAGCTTGTTTACTAGCTGGTTTTCATCCAATGGAATCCCATCCAAAGGGACAATTGTATCTGGTCTTAAACACGGGAGAAAAGGTTGTCATAAGGCCCACAGTAAAGCCTTTTACTGAGGAATTTCAGAAAAAACACATAGTAAAACAGCATTATGACTATAGTTGTGGTTCTGCTGCCCTTGCAACCCTTTTAGACTTTTATTTAGGGGAAAACTTTACTGAGGATCAGGTAATAATGGGTCTTATGCAATATGGGGACATAGAAAAGATTAAAAAAAGAAGGGCCTTTTCCCTTCTTGACATGAAGAGGTTTGTAAATGTCCTAGGGTACAAGGGAACAGGGTACATGGCCACCTTAGACGATCTTAAGACTTTAAAAGTCCCTGGCATTATTCCAATAAAAATCTTTAACTACCGACACTTTGTTGTATTTAGAGGTATATATGATAACAGGGTATTTGTTGCTGATCCATGGCGGGGAAATAGCAGTTACCCTATCTCTAAATTTAAAGAAATGTGGTATAAAAATGTAATTTTTATTGTGGAACCAAATGGGAGAGGATCTTTAAACCTACTTAAACTTTCAGACGAAGATTTGAGGTATATTGATGAAGATATGGCCAGAAGGACGTTGTTTGACTCATCAGTTGATATGTCCCTTCCCGCCAAGAGAAGATTAGATGGAATGCCTACACCTTACGATTATTATAAAAGCAAGTAAATGGAGTAGTTAGATGAAAAGGACAATCTTTCTCGTATTTTTTATCTTTTTGTTTTTCAATCCAAATCTATTTGGACAGAATAGTACAAAATCATCTAACAACAAGTTCAAATTTTCTGTAAAACTAATTCCATTTCCGGGAAAACAAAAGGCAAATGCAACAATTGAAGATTTAAAAAAACAGGGATACTCCCCATATTTGGAAAAAAAGAAATTGGATGAGGATACACCTGTATTTATTGTAACAATAAAGGACTTCTCTAACTTACAAGAAGCTGAAAAATTTTTAGACGATTTTACCAATCACACAGGAGAATTTGCTTACATAACAAAATATAATACCTTAAAAATAGTCAAGGTAGGAAAAGTTCCCTCAGGAATAAAGACAAATGGGCCACATCTAAAGGTCACAAAATCAGAATCCGGTGAGCATGAAACTTCACAACCATCTATTCCCTCCTCTATTGGTACAGCGCCCCTTTCTGGGAGTATAGACCAAAAAATAGCGCAGCTTGAAGAAAGATTAAACAAATTACAAAAGGAAGCCGAAGCTAGAAAGAAACTGGAAATTACAGAGGAAGAAAAGAAGAAAAAGGAAGAAAAAATTTTAGAAGCAGCAGGTAGAGAATATCTACTACTCCCCAAGGGGCGCCTTAGCTTGGAATATTCCCTGGGATATTCATACTATTCATATGACACCCTGGAATCTATTTACTCAGTTGAACACCATGCAAACCATAATTTAAGAAACACTATTTCCACTGAATATGCAGTTCTAAACAACTTGACTTTAACCATGAATGTACCCTTTGTGTATAAATACGACAAAATTGGCACAGACCAGTCAAAAGAGGTAACAGATATTGGAGATATCAGTTTTGGTGTAAAATTTCAGCCCTTTAAAAACACAGGAAAATGGCCAGCACCAATAATAAGCTCATCACTTATCCTACCAACTGGACGGGGCGTCTATGACATTGACATTGACAATGAACTAAGTACTGGAGGAAGTCTATTGGGCCTATCCACTTCAGTATCAGTATCTAAACCCATTGACCCAGTGAATGCCTTTGCCAGCCTTGGATATACCTATTATTTTGAAAAGGATGGAATCGACCAGGTTAGAGGTGGAGACGTACTTGTAAAGGTAAAACCCAGGGGGAGTATTAGTGGAAGTCTAGGGCTTGGCTATGCCCTATCATATAACGTCTCCCTGTCGTTGAGTTATTCATACTCATATGGATTGGGATCAAAGTATTATTTCAAGAGCGGAAGGGTAAGTCAGAGTGGGACATCTGTATCATCCTCTCTGGGTATTAGTACAGGGTGGTATATTACCCCAAAACGCTCAGTAATTGTGGGTGCAGGTATAGGTTTGACAAACAATGACCCTGACTTCTCATTTTCTTTGAGAATCCCCTTTGACTATGACCTAGTTAAGTAAAATGTTTAATAATGCCAAATTAGTTGCAGCTGATATAGCAATTATAATAATATTTTTTTTGCTATCTAGCACTGGATATTGTGCATTTAATGAGCAACTTGCAATCACCACAAAGGCAATTTCCTTAGCCAATGCCGTAACTGCAAATCCCCCTGGGATAATGTCCATCCACTATAACCCTGCGGGCCTTTCCCTGCTTGGATCCGGAAAATGGTTCTACCAGGGATTGACCGTACCTTACATAAAAAAGACCTCTAAATTTGACAGAAACCCCAACTGGCCAGGAATCTTCGGTGGATTTAAGGACGACCCCATTTTAGATAAAAATGGACATGCAGAGGGGACCAACACCAGTGGAAAGATGTTTATCCCAATAATTAACCAGCCAATCAACTTCTTGATTTCCCCCACCATGGGTATTGCATACAGAAGACCTGGCTCAAAATGGACCTTTGCATTTGGAAACTATGCCCCATTTGCTGTTGGATTGATACACAACCACAGAAATGATCCAGCCAGATGGGGGGGATGGGAAGTCTACCAGCAACACTTAATATATGCAGCACCTTCTGTTAGTTATCAAATAAAAGATAATCTCTCCATAGGACTTACAGTTGGAATTGGTCAAACTGCCATGGGTGCTAGAGTGGATATGAGAAATCCAAATGAACTTGTATCGTTAACCAGAATACTGGGAAATGCTACTAAGGACCTTGAAATACCTGTTATATCAGAGTTAACCCTACCACCTCCATGGTTTGGGGGAGGAATAGGACCATACGACAAAATTGCATCCTTAAAAGTACGACTAAGGGATGATTTTAGTCCCAATTATAATGTAGGAGTGCTGTGGTCTCCATTTAAATGGCTCAGCCTTGGGGTATGTTACCAAAGCCCTATAAAAGTACAGCTTCGAGGGAAATATATCATTGAATATTCAGAGCAATGGCAGAAGATGATGAACTGGCTAGGGAGCTCACCACTTTTACTACAAACCTCTGGCATGTTGGATTTGCCAACCCAAGGGATACCCAATCAAAGGGGTAGGTTAACCACTGAAATAGAATTTCCACAAAGGGTGCAGGCAGGGATAAAACTAACATTACTCAATAAAATAAATCTCATGTTTGATGTGAAATGGGCAAATTGGTCAGTCATTCAACAAGACAATTTTAGATTTGATCAACCCATACAACTACTTCGAGTTGCCAAGATGTCTGGATATACAGGGGGTAATTACAACCTAAAGCTCAACAGAAACTTTAAAGATACTCTAGATTGGGCAGTGGGAATAGAATATATGCTAAATGACAAAATAACCTTAAGGGCAGGGTATGAGTGGAGGGATAGCCCTGTTAGAGACAATTTATTCGACCTATTATATGCACTACCTGACCTACATTTCTTTGGAGTAGGAGTCTCTATTAAATTGCCTAAAAAAATAACCCTGGATGTTGGAGCTGCTTATCTGTTTAATAAAGGTTATAAAGTACCGGATAATTCCAGTAAAAACTTAAACTCCAATGTATTTACAGATGTTGTATATAACCCTTATGCTGGTCTCAATTACAAACAGGACACAGAGACATATATGTTGTCTGTTTCAGCCACTATGCCATTTGAAACAATGAAGGATCTTATGCATCATCAAACTGAAATGTTAAAAAAGGCAGCTTCCATATTAATGTTTTTTAAACACAAGAAAAAAGGAGAAAAAGAGGCCTATATTGAAAAGGTAAAAAACATTTCAAGTTCTAATAAATTAAATATAAATAAAACAAATATAAATAAAACGAAAAATAAAGATTTATTAGTAAAAATACCAGAACCCATATTAAGTCCAAAAGAACAAATAAAAAATTTAGTTTACGCATTTATTAAATACTGGGAAAATGCAGAAATAGATAAATTTATTTCCTTTTATACTCCATACAGTATAAAAGGAAATCTAATAGGGAAAAAAGCTATCTATAAGTCATATAAAGATTTGTGGTCAAAAAATAGGCCAAAAAGAATATCAATTAAGGATATGCATATATGGAAAAGCAAGAAGGGCTATTGGGTGAGATTTGTTCAAGGATATGAAGCAGAAAATGGATATAAGGATAGAGGTATAACAACATTATATCTGGAAAAAGTAAATGGTTTTTATAAAATACTAAATCATCAATGGAAAAGACTAAATCAAAATAAACCAAAGCCTAAAAAAATAAAAATGGTGCACGAAAAAATACAAAAGAAGGATATAATAGACTTAATTTATAAATGGAAAAAATCTTGGAAGTCTCATAATATTAATAATTTCATTAAATTTTATTCACCATATAGTATTAAAGGGAAATTAATCGGAAAATCTTCGATAATGGACTACTACAAAAAATTGTGGTCTAAAGATTTACCTAAAGATATATATATTGCAAATATTCGTATTAGTAGGTCTAAGAGAGGATACGTGGCTGAGTTTATCCAAGAATATATATCCCAAAAGGGATACAGGGACATTGGAATAGTTAGTTTAATAGTTGAAAATACAGATAATGGACTAAAAATCATAAACCAACAATGGCGTCCAATCAAGGATCTAGAAATAAAAGGTTTATTTGAAAGCCTTATCAAGTGGATAGACACAGAAAAAACGTCTGATATAAAAGACCAGGCCAAATTTTATGCACCATATGTTATAAAAGACAAAAAAATTGGACTGAGGGAAGTTTTAGTTACAAGTACACATAAAAAGGCTACTAGACATATTACCCCAATGGACATTAGAGAAATAAAAATACAAAAGCTAAAAAGAGGTTTTAACACCTGTGTAAAAATGGTCTACAAAGACCATGATAAAAAAACAGTAAAAGATGTCCAATTACTCTGGGAAAGGATAGACAATTTATGGAAAGTAATTGCTGAGGTAAGACAGTGACCCTCCTGTTTTCAATTTTCAAGGGCGCGTGTCCCAAAAATTTGGATTTGGTGATTTTTAATGTGCCCATACCATAATATTCCCTGTAACTTCTGTATGCATATGCCTGATTCCAAAAGAACCAAAGCTTTTGCCTTCACCTATTGCTGATCCCACCCTTATGGCACCTATGCTGAAGTTGTTGATATCCATGGTTAGATCACTTATCTGCATCATAACCGCTTCAATTTTTTGACCTGAATTAAATGGATCATCCACTATTCCAAGATCAATTTTAATTGGGCTTGATGCATGGATCCTGGCATCCATATTCACGTCACAAAGACTTAAATATGCAGGACCACTTCCATTTATACCATCATCATCGCCATAATAGATGGTTTCAGCATTCATTTTAATACCAGCTTCGTTGAATGCGATCTGGATTCCAGCCTGACCGCTAATTGAATCCATATCCTCTTCGCTAATAGCAACCAATTTTGCCAGAGCAAAAGAGGGCACCAATAAAGCAATAATTAAGGTAAAAATTATATACTTAAATATATTTTTTCTCATAATCCACCTCCTGTCTACAGCGCAAACCTACAGGCAACCCGGCCACCCAGTACTTAAATTAATAAATACTGGGCCCGTTGGCTTTCCGTCCCAGGGTTACCCCTGGTTTGGCAAGCTCCTAATAGGAGGCAACCCGGCTATCCTGCTTACACAGGACCCGTGGCTTTCCGTCCCATGGTTGCCCATGGTTTGGCTGAAGTTTTTAGTTAAGGTCTGTAGGTTCGCTGTAGGCAACCCGGCCACCCAGTACTTAAATTAATAAATACTGGGCCCGTTGGCTTTCCGTCCCAGGGTTACCCCTGGTTTGGCCTACAGGAAGTGGGCAACCCGGCTACCCAACACTTTTAAACTAAGTGCTGGGCCCGTGGCTTTCCGTCCCTGGGTTACCCCAGGTTTGGCTTTATAAATCCCAAAACCCCAAAGGACACGGCCCTTGAAAATTGTCAAAGAACTTTTTATTTATTATGTATACAAAAATATCTTAAGTCAATATGTATTTAAATTGTTAATCCTTGTGGAGCAAGGATTTTTCAATAAATCCAAGACAAATAAAAACTGCCCTATTTAACTCAATTTCATCATTTTCCAACACAAACTCACAACTTTTGTCCTCTTCAAATGGCACATCAACCCCAATCACTTCTCCAAGTCCTGGGTATTGCATACCTGTTTTTTTTCTATCCAGGGCCTTTTCATACAACTGTGCCATAACATATCCATTTTCCCTTACAGATTCCCTTTTTATTGCTGTCTCCAACTTACACTTAATATACATCTCAAAAAATCTATCACCCATTTTCTGCCTTGCAAGACGCCTCATCTCAACCTTGTAAGCTGTGCCGTCCATAATAACCACTCTGCCCTGCGAAAATTCCCTGTATGCGTCTTCTACAAACAGCTCATAGGCCTTTTCCCTCTCTTGAGCGGTGTATTCGGGGCTTGGAAAATATTTTTTCCTAAGTTTATCCATTTCCAGATATACCACATCTATACCTTTATCCAAAAGACTTTCATACACCCTTTTACTAATTGAAGACTTTCCACATCCAGGTAGCCCAACAAACCAAAAACAGTATCCTCTACTTCCCATTTACTACCCCTGCATATATTTGTTTACATTGGCATAATCAAATTTGTCCTCTTTTAAAATATTCTCCATAAACCTAAAAAGTCCATCTCTCACTTGTTTGGGATGACCTGGATACCATTTTGGTGAAGCTATAACCAGGGCCCTGAAAACAAAGAATGGGCCAATCACCTCCAACATCTCTGTATCATTAGTGAGAGATAAATATTCTTCAAAAAATGTCATGTACATCTTCTCAAAAGGACCTGTTAATTCTGGTTTATCATAGAGACCATATAAAAGATAATTACATGCCATTGTGGAGACATCATCCGCTGCATCACCATATTCTCCTCTGCTCCTGTCCAGTACCCAAAAATCGCCACTGTCTGTCACAAGGACATTCCATGGATGGAAATCTCCGTGTACTACACATAAGCGATTACAATACTTTTTTAATTTCCACCTCCACTGAATAAGTTCTTTTTCAAGTGCAATGAACTTTTCTTCTGGATAATCATCATATGGATAGGGATAACCATCAATTATCCCAAAAATACACTCACAATCTCCTATTAAATTTCTTACCCTCCTGATATATAAATCGTCTTGCTCAAATTTTTGAGAATGTATTTTGGCTAGATACCTTGAAAGCTTTTTTACAAATTCCAGATCTTCATGCCTGAAGTCTCCCTTCTTTATCCTGTCCAAACTGAGATAATAATCCTCTCCATTCACTTTTTCACTCACAATGAAAAATTCTTTGACGTCCTTAACAGCAGTAAGCCCATGCCCAGACATATATCCTAATGCAACTGGAGGTACATGTTTATCTAATTTCCCACCAGTTTCATACTGGAACATAAGTATTCTGGCCCTATCCCAGTAATATTGGTGACCATACTCATCTCCTCTCATAGTGGAAATAACCACATCTTTTTCCTCTCCATCTTTAAACTCTATCTTCACAATAATGGGCTTTCCATAACCAAAATCCTTTAACACCTCGCCTTTTTGCTTACCAAACTCATCTAAGGAAATGGACTTTACCCTCCCTTTATAGATGTCATTAAAAAATTTATATAACTCGTTTGCACTGTACATATCTACCCCACTATATTGTTTAATTTTTTTCACCCTGTCTGTAAGTTCTATGAGTTTGTCCTTGGGTTTGTGGCCTAAAGGTCTGATCGCCTTTTCTCCTAACAGTCGTTCAAACAGCTTAACAAGGGAAGGGGAATCTCCCCAGCAGACCAGAAGTCGATCACAAGGAAGATTTCCCTTCTCCCTTAAACAGTATTTTATACTTAGCTCATGTCCCAATCTGGGACATCTTTTAACTATTTTATCTAAAATCCCTTCCATAAAAAAACCTAAGGTTTTGGCAGTTGTCTAAGCTCTTCCAGGGCCTTTTCAATATCGTCATCTGAAAGAGAATAATTTGAAAGTCGACCTGACAAATACGCTTCATAGGCTGCCATATCAACTAGACCATGTCCACTGTATGTAAACACAATTGTCTTTTCCTTGCCCTCATCTTTGGCCTTTTTGGCCTCTTCAATTACATAACAAATTGCATGGGTGGTCTCTGGTGCTGGGATAAATCCTTCACACCTTGCCCAGGTAATACCTGCCTTAAATGTATCCAATTGTGCCACAGACACAGGGGAAACCAAATTCTCTTTCACTAATTTGCTGACAATTGGTGCCATGCCATGATACCTAAGTCCACCTGCATGCACTGGAGGAGGCATAAAGGAGTGTCCAAGTGTGTGCATTGGAAGAAGTGGTGTGCTCTTTGCCACATCACCAAAGTCATACATATACCTGCCCCTGGTCATTGTTGGACAAGAGGCTGGCTCAACTGCATATATTTCTATCTTATCCCCGTTTATTTTATCCCTTGCAAATGGAAGTGCAAGGCCTGCAAAATTACTTCCTCCACCAGCGCAACCAATAATTACATCTGGCTTCTCTCCAATTAAATCCAATTGCTTCTTGGCTTCAAGTCCAATTACAGTCTGATGGAGCAAGACATGATTGAGTACACTTCCAAGGGCATACTTGGTTAATTTGTCTCCAACTGCCCTCTCAATGGCCTCACTAATAGCAATACCTAAACTGCCAGGAGAATCTGGGTCCTTTTCCAGGATTTCCCTGCCTACCTTTGTAAGATCGCTTGGACTGGGAATACAAGTAGCACCCCAGGTCTGCATCATTATTTTCCTATAGGGCTTTTGATCATAACTCACCCTTACCATAAAGACCTCACACTCAATCCCAAATTGAGCACATGCAAAGGAAAGGGCACTTCCCCATTGCCCTGCTCCAGTTTCAGTACATATCTTTTTGGTGTTTTCCAGTTTATTGTAATAAGCTTGAGGGATTGCGGTGTTTGGTTTATGACTCCCTGGAGGAGAGACTGACTCATCTTTAAAATAAATCTTTGCAGGGGTATCTAAAAATTTTTCAAGGTTTCTCGCCCTACGAAGGGGAGTTGGTCTCCATATAATGTATCGTTCTAAAACCTCTTGTGGAATCTTGATCTCCCGCTTATCACTTACCTCCTGCAAAATAAGGCCCATGGGAAATATTTCCTTTAAATCATCTGGTGAAACAGGAGATTTAGTCCCTGGATGAAGGGGAGGAGACATAGGTGTTGGG
Source organism: Desulfothermus okinawensis JCM 13304 (assembly GCF_054654515.1). Taxonomy (NCBI): domain Bacteria; kingdom Pseudomonadati; phylum Thermodesulfobacteriota; class Desulfovibrionia; order Desulfovibrionales; family Desulfothermaceae; genus Desulfothermus; species Desulfothermus okinawensis. The sequence goes on from NZ_BAAIEW010000012.1 coordinate 43,765, forward strand.
AGGTCAGGCAAAATATTATACCAATTAGTTGGCATATCTTGAGCGTTTAAGATTACCTTTACATCATTCATTTCAAACTCCAAAAAATTTTTTGCTCAGTTTATCATTTCCAATTGATACCTAAATCCAAAATTATATATGGCCAAACTGTACACGTAAAAATATAATATATAACTTAGATCAATTTAAACTTCAAAGAAAATCCACGCACAATTAACCCCTATTTAATTAAATAAACTGCGTTCCTTTTATTTTTCTTCCTCCCCAATAATCCCGTACAAAAAATAATCAACAATATATTCAATTATCTCTTTAATACTCAAGGACCCATCCTTTTTATACCAGAAATAAAGCCACTGGACTGTGGCAAAAAAGCAGAAGGTGAGAACTGTTATATTTGTCTTTTTTATCTTGCCCTGATCCATTATCCTCCTCAAGTAATTTTTAAACTGGGCCACATTGGACCTTTCATAATTTACTATTATTTCCCTTTTCTCTGGAGGAAGAGATTCAATTTCAAAAAACAAAACCTTGTTAAAATTTTTGTGTCTTAAATATCCAGTGGTATAGTCGTATAAAATATTTATAAGCTGGTCCCTAACATTGGCATACTGAGTTTCACTTCTAAAAATAGCCTGTCTCATGTCTTCATTTATTATCTCGCCTGCCTTTACACAAAGGGTAAATAAAATCTCTTCCTTGTTTTTAAAATGGTGGTATAGGGCTGCTTTGCTTATTCCCACCCTCTCAGCTATCTCTCTCATTGAAGAGCGTTCATAACCCTTTTCCACAAAGAGATCGTGGGCCTTTTCCAAAATTATCTGTGCTGTTTCGTGCATATTGGCAATATCTTTTTTTATCATACCCCCCCTACTCCATTTGTTTTTTAATTACTGCCCTGGGCTTACTACCCTCCTGTGGTCCTATAATTCCATCTCTTTCCATCATCTCTATAAACCTTGCGGCCTTATTAAAACCTATCCTCAAATATCGCTGCAACATGGATATGGAAATCCTATCTTGTTCCATCACAAACTTAACCGCATCCTGGTACAGTGGATCACTGAACCCATCATCTCCTCCATCCACCCTTTTACTCTGCTCCTTCTCTATCTTCCACTCTTTTAAATCCATATGTTCTTTTTTTGGATATTTATTTTCCCAAAATTTAATAATCCTATTTATCTCTCCATCACTTATATATGCCCCATGTATCCTCTGGATTCTACCTGCCGGTGGTTTAAAGAGCATGTCACCTTTTCCCAATAGGTTTTCTGCACCCATATTATCTAAAATGGTCCTTGAATCATGTTTTGAAGTGACCTGAAATGCCACCCTTGCTGGAAAATTTGCCTTAATTAGCCCTGTCACCACGTCTACAGATGGTCTTTGGGTTGCCAGAATCAAATGGATTCCAGCAGCCCTTGCAAGCTGGGCAAGTCTAATTATTTTTGTCTCTGCCTCCTTGCCTGCTGTTAACATAAGGTCTGCCATCTCATCAATTACAATAACAATATAGGGCATATGTTCTAAATCAGGGTATTCTTCCATTTCTCTTCTGATTATTTCATTGTAACCATATACATTCCTGGCTCCCACTTTTGCCATCTTATCGTACCTATTATCCATTTCACTCTCTGCCCACTCTAAAGCTGTCTTGGCGAGTTCCATGTCCACTACCACTGGATGGAGCAAATGGGGAAGGGATGAATAAGAGGACATTTCAATCCTCTTTGGGTCAATCAAGAGAAACTTCACCTCATCTGGAGAAAAACGCATGAGTAAACTAATTATTATGGAATTTAAACATACGCTTTTTCCTGCACCAGTGGCACCAGCAACAAGGAGATGGGGCATTTTAGCAAGGTCTTCTACCCTTGGTCTCCCAAGGATATCTTGGCCCAATACTATTGGCAGTACACCTTTATTTTTCTGAAAAACATCTGATTCAACTATTTCCCTGAAAAAAACTGTCTCCCTTTTTCTATTTGGAATCTCTATTCCAATATAGTCTTTTCCAGGGATTGGGGCCTCAATTCTAACGGCAACTGCTTTAAGGGCCAATGCAAGATCATTGTTCAACTGGGCTATCTTACTTATCTTTATCCCAGGAGCTGGACGAAATTCAAACACAGTTACTACAGGTCCAGGTTTTATATTAAGTAGCTCTCCATGTATTCCAAAGTCCTGCAAACAGGCAATTAACCTATTGGAGATCTCTTCAAAATACTTAGCATCGGCGTCCGCTTTTTGCTTTTTTACTGGATCAAGAAGTTCCAAAGAGGGATACTCCCTTTTATAATCTAGGGCTATTTTTCCCTGGGACTTAATATTTAATTTTAATTTTTCATCTTTTTTAACTTCCTTATCTGCTGAATTCTCAATGGGTATATTTTCCTTTTTTTCTTGAGAAGTTACTTTGTAATCTTTTTTTACTTTATATTTTGGGTCATTTCTAAATGCTGACGTTTTTGAGAACAAATTGACCAATGATGTAACTATTTTTTTTAGATACCCCAATATATATGTTGTACCATAGAAAATCTTTTCAAATATATCTCTCCATAAAAACCAAAATATGAGCTGGATACCTGTTACAATAAAAAAAATACATACAAGTAAAGTACCACCCAAGCTTAAATATCTATAACTCAAAGAATAAAGCCAATCACCAATATATCCCCCTCCGTGTATGTGTCCAATATAAATAGAACCTCCAAATTTTGATCCAAAAAACATCAAAAGAAACAACAAAATAAAGACAATGCCAACAACCCTGTACCATTTGACCATAAGAGACTTAAAAAAACCACAAAGACCAACCCACAAAAACAAAAAAGGAACACACCACGCCACATTGCCGAACAATTCCACTAAAAGCCCTCCCAAATAGGCACCCACTATTCCACCATAATTTTTTACCCTTGTTGCAGATGCTGCAACGTTAAAGGAAGGATCACTGGGGGAATAAGAAGATATGGACAGAAATAAAAAAAAGCAGATAAATAAAAGAGTCAGGGAGCAAATTTCCCTGACCAATTTGTTTCCATAACTACTTTTCTCCATAAGAAAGTACTATTCTCTGCCAAGATATTCAAAGGTCCGAGTATCTACCTTGACCTTATCTCCTGTATTTATAAAAAGAGGTACATTTACTGTAAGCCCACCTTCTAAAGTGGCTGGTTTTGTTGCACCGCTAACAGTATCTCCCTTAATCCCAGGCTCTGTTTCAATCACCTCCAGCACCACCGCTGCAGGCAAATTTACGTCTATTATCTGACCATTATATATGAGGACCTTATTTGTCTCTCCCTCTTTTAAAAAAAAGACCTTTTTATCCAAAGTAGATGCTGGCACATACATCTGCTCATATGTCTCAAGGTCCATAAATACAAGCTCATCACCTTCACGATATAAATACTGGACCTCTTTGGTGACCAGATCAGGCCTATCTATTTTTTCCCCAGACCTAAATGTATATTCTATCACAGATCCATTTAATAGATTCTTTAACTTTGTCCATATATGGGCCCCACCCCTGCCATATTTTGCATGTAGAAAATCTATTATCTCGTATGGTTCACCCTTAAACTCAATTTTTAATCCCTTACGAATATCAGATGTGGTGTACATGAATATCCTCCTTATTTTTTGTTCTCATCCTTTTTTGAAAGAAAATTAGACAGTTGTCAATGTTCCACATCTCATTCTAACCTTCTGTATTTCAATTGTCTAAATATTCCACCAGTGCAAGTATTGCCATTACATATGAAAAGATTCCAAAACCTGAAACAACACCTATGCATTTAGAAGAAAGCATACTTTGATGTCTGATTTTTTCTTTCCTTGACCACAAATTACTAATGTGTACCTCAACACAGGGAATACCAATCCATGAAATACAGTCTCTTATGGCAAGAGAAGTATGGGTGTAGGCCCCAGCATTTATAACAATCCCATTGACTTTATCTAACCACGCCCTCTCCAATCTATCTATTATTTCTCCTTCGTGATTGGATTGAAAAAGGTCCATGTCCACCCTCTCAATGATATCCTTTTTTAAATATTCACTCATTTCCAACACAATATCCTGCATCTTTTTCTTTCCATATATTTCAGGTTCTCTCTTGCCAATATATCTTAAATTTGGACCATTTATTATTAAAATTTTATACTTATCTGACATATATAATCTCCTGTAATAGATCTACTTCATTTCCTTTGGACCATTTTCCCTTTTTTCTAAAATTGGATGGACCTTTACAACTGGCAACTTGGATTCATTGGGTCTCTCTATTTTTTTTTCCACTACTGGCATTAAGTTTGTCTTTAACAAAAAAACCATATCCCCTATATTAATCCCCCTATCTGATGTTAAAATCTCCCCTTGAGACACCTTATCAATATTATTGTAAATCCTTCCCAGTCCAACCACCTGATAATAATCTCCTGCACTAAATTCATTTTTCTTGGCTATAACAAAATAAGTATCCTTTTCTGGGCTGAAATTAAATTCAATTGCAATATGTGAAGTTGCCAGCGAATAACCCCCTTCAATTCCTGTTATTATCCCTGATAGGCTCATAACAGGGTCAAGTTCTACTAAACATTTATACTTTGCTTCATAAATTCCTGTAACATCGTCATAAGAAGGATGACTATCTATATTAAAAACATTTAAACGAATATCCTTCTGATCCATCCCTTGTTTAGACTTACCAAACTTAAACATAATACTTTGATTTAACCATTTTCTTGCTACTTTGAGCACCCCTAGTTCCTGCGCTTTTAAAGCTAATTTTTTTGCCACTGAACTAACATTGGTCTTGTCTCCTCCTTCCATTGTAACATCCACATCAACTAATTCCTTAAATACCTTATATTGAGTATCCACAGGCTTTTTTTTGATCAATACTTTTGCACATCCCCCAACAACAAAGGCTCCTATTAACAAAAAATATAATATCTTCTTCATCTTACCCCCTTTAATATTGACCTTTGATATTTTTTTATTTACCAGATTCACTAATAACATCAGTTAGTTTAATCTAACACACATACCAATTGCAAGCATTAAAACCATGAAATTGGAACTTATACTAAAACATACCATATATGAAATATGCAAATTGCAACCTGTAGAATATCCCCAAATACCCATAGCTGGCCGTTCAAATGTGGGCAAATCCAGTTTTATTAACTGTTTATCAAGCCAAAAAAATCTCGCTAAAACCAGCTCAAAGCCAGGAAAAACAAGGTCAATAAACTTTTATTATATAAAGAGATTTAAAGGATATTTAGTGGATTTGCCAGGGTATGGGTATGCCAAGACATCCAAAAAAGAGAGACAAAAATGGGCAGAGCTTGTTGATACCTATTTCAACAAAAATTCCCATTACATTAAAGGAGTTATATTACTAATTGATAGCAGAATACCACCTCAAGAAGCTGATATCACTCTATTTAATTACATAAAGGATAGGAGTTTTAGTATAATCCCTATACTCACAAAAGAAGATAAGGCACAGATGTCTGCAAAGATAAGGCTCAAAAATTTCTGGCAGGACTTTTCAGGTCATAATATAGAACCAATTTTATTTTCTTCAAAGACATCAAAGGGCAAAGGACAGGTGATGAATATTTTGACAGAGGTATTTAAAAAGTAGAATGAATACAGATTTATTAAAATGCCATTTTTGTGGGGGCAGGGCCGAAATTGAGGGAAGGTGAGCAAATAGTAAAGTGGTCTGCAGGGACTGTGGATCTTATGCACATATATCAGAATACAGAGATGATATTGAAAGATTAAAAGAAAAGTGGATCTGTGAATTTTTGGAAGAAAATAAAAAAACTAACACTACTCATTCAAAAAATACCACTTGATTTACTTGTTCTCTGGTCTTTAAAACCTGCTCCACCTTAAGACGATGAGATTCTTCTATAGAAGATATTATTGACAGTATAAGGCCCTCATCATTTTTGAGGGCCTTATACTTTTTTATATAGCCTACAACATATACATATCCACAACCAAAAAATCCACAACAAGAATTGTCAGCAGCACCATATCCAAGGTAATAGAGTAACTTCTTACCATCTATATTTAATATTTTCTCTTCCACAAGCTCAAAAAATCCAGATATTGTATCAACTTTTTTAGGTAGATGAAAATGAACAAATCTCCTTTCCATTAGTTCTCATGCTTTCCAATAATTGATATTGCACAAATATTCATAAATGGAAAACCGCCTAGATTATGGGTTAAGCCAAATCTTGGATTTTCAAGTTGCCTATCCCCAGCCCTGCCCTGTAGTTGGAGATAAATTTCATATATCATCCTGAGGCCAGATGCACCAATTGGATGACCAAAGCACTTAAGTCCTCCATCTATCTGGCATGGTATTTTACCATCCCTGTCATAAAAACCATCCATTACGTCATATATTGCCCGTCCCCTCTCAGATATGTGTAAATCTTCATAGGTAACCAGCTCTGTTATGGAAAAACAGTCGTGAACCTCAATTAAAGATAGCTCTTCCCTGGGATTTTTTATACCTGCCTCTTTGTATGCCTCAATAGAACATTTTGATGTTGTAACAAAGTGGGAACCGTCCCATGATGTATAAGTCATTTCCTCTCCACTGGAGACTGCCACTTGAAGGGCCTTTACTGTTATAATATCCTTTTTACCTAGTTTTTTGGCAATCTCAGGGGTGGTCACAATTGCAGCAGCAGCCCCATCTGATACCCCGCAACAATCAAAAAGACCTAAAGGATAAGCAATTATAGGAGACGCCATTACCTGCTCTTCTGTTACAGCCCGTCTTAGGTGTGCCTTTTCATTGTAGGTCCCATTTAAGTGGCTTTTGGCAGAGATATGTGCCATTGCCCTTTTTATGTCCTTCATGGGGATCTTATACTTAGCACTATATGCTGATGCAAGTTGGGCAAAGGCGCCTGGTGCAGTTAAATTTGGCCACCATTGTGAAGCCAAAGAGCCAGGAGATAGCTGTGGAAGTCCTCCGTATCCTGTATCCTTTAATTTTTCCACTCCAAGGGCAAGGCATATATCATATGCCCCAGATGCAACTGCGTAACATGCCCCTCTAAATGCCTCAGTACCAGTTGCACAATAATTCTCAGTCCTGGTAACAGGTATCTTATCAAGCCTAAGGGTAGTGGATAAGGGCATAGCGGTCTTTCCCACACTCACCTCATCTATACAAGTCCCAAGCCATGCGGCCTGGATATCCTTTTTATCAATTTTAGCATCCTCAAGACACTCTAAAAACGCCTCTACTATTAACTCTTCAGCACCTACATCCCATCTTTCTCCAAACTTTGTACAGCCCATTCCTATTATGGCCACCTTGTCCCTTATACCATGTGCCATAACTATCCTCCTATTTTTTAAAAAAACATCTTCATAATGGCTTCGTTTGCATTATAATATTCTGAGACCTCTGAAATATCATTTATCTCATCAAAATATTCTTCAATATCTTCAACTGTTGGAACATTATCACCTTTATCAATCTTTACCCCTTTTCCAGTTAAAAATGCTGCCCTATTGTAATATCCAGCCGCACAATTAAATATATATCCACTTACCTCACACTCCTCGCTACACAGATATAATACCATAGGTGCAACATATTCAGGTTTCATTTTTTCAAAAAGATCTGGTGGTAAGATATCCTGGGTTAATCTTGATGCTGCAATGGGTGCTATTGTATTTACTTTAATGTTGTATTTCTCACCCTCTAACTTTAAGGTATGCATAAGTCCAACAAGTCCCATTTTTGCAGATGAATAATTGGTCTGTCCAAAATTCCCATAAAGACCAGCACCTGATGAGGTAAATATAATCCTTCCATAGCCTTGTTCCCTCATAACCTTGAATGCCGGCTGTGTTACATAATATGCTCCATTTAGATGCACATCTATAACAGGATGCCACATATCTTCTTCCATTTTAACAAAGGATTTATCCCGTAAGATTCCTGCATTATTAATTAAAATATCTATACGGCCATATTTTTCCAGTGCACATTTAATTATATTTTCCCCACCCTCTTTTGTTGCCACATTATCATAATTGGGATATGCCTCTCCCCCAAGGGCTTTGATCTCATCCACTACCTTTTGGGCTGGGGTCTTTGATGCACCTGTTCCATCTCTATCACCACCAAGATCATTTACAATGACTTTAGCACCCCTTTTTGCAAGCTCAATTGCATACACCCTTCCAAGTCCTCCACCTGCACCTGTTACAACTGCCACCTTTCCATGAAACCTTATCCTATTTTTGGCTTCCCTTGCCCCGGGTACTGGTCTTGCCTTCCAGAAATACTGTTTAAATCCCCTTTTCTCATCTACAAACCTGATCCTGAAAACCATTTCCATCTCAAGACCCACATCTAACTCTTCCAGGTCACAGTCTGTAAAATCAGCCAGCATTCTTCCCCCACCTTCAAACTGTATGAGGCCATATTTATGCGGAGGATCAATTGATGCAGCTAACATATCACCAGTATAGGTCATGATCCTGGCTATTTTATCTGCAAATTCATACTCTTCCTGGGAATTAATAGCTCCACATTCTGGATTCACACACACATCCTGCTTTGGAAATTGCACAGTTCCACATTTTTTGCATTTTCCTCCAATAAGCCCCAAGAGCATCTTATTATTTCTATACAGAACTGAAAGAGAGGTCTTTAAATCCTCCTCTCCCCTGAGTCCTAAATCAGGATTCAAATTTTTGCTAAAAACCAGAAACTTTGCGTAATTATCTATTGTCTTTTTGTTCTCCAGACTATGTTTAAATCCATATTCTGGCCTATATTTATCTATATTCTCTGTTACCTTTAGACAAAGTGCATCTACCCCATGTCCAAAGCCGCATACCACTATCACATCTCCAGGCCTTGCCTCTTCCAATACCTTTGTTAGCATGAGCAGGGGATGTGCACATCCAGTCTCTCCAACATTTTCATGCAGATTATCCTGAATCTGTTCTTTTTGTGCTCCAATTATCTTTGCAATCTTTCCATGATCCCTCTTAAATACACATGGATATACAAACTTAGATATGTCTTTTACAGATTGTCCTGTTTTTTCTAATAGTTTCAAAATGGCCTGGGGGATAAATTTAATATATCCTTCATCCCTTGCCCATCTTTCCTCCCAAAAATAATCAAACCTCTTGTTCTCACCCCTGAAATGTTCATTAAAATCAACAGAGATGGAATATGAATCAACAAATTCAGCAACAATATCTTCTCCATTGCCAACTAAAAAACTGGCAGCTCCATCCCCAAAATACATCTCATAAAATGAGCCAGGTTTTGCACGCCTTGAATCTGATGCAACCACCAATACAGTTGAACCATCTGCCCTGCTGAGATTATGTGCTGAAATTAAAGCACTTACACCTACCCTCTGGGAACCTGTTATGTCCTGGGTGAGGCATGATACATCTAGATTTAAAGCAGCCCTTATAATCCCTGAGTTTTGTCTGTCAGCAAAGGGCATAGTAGTTGATGCAAACAAAATAGAGTTTATCTCACCCTTATCTTTACCTGAAATTGCATAAGATGCCGCAGAAACACCCATAGTAATTGAGTCTTCATCCCAATTACACATGGACCTTTCACCTTGGGAAACCATCATAAGTGCCGGAGAAAACCACCCCATTGCCTGATATATTGCCTGGCGGGATAGCCTCAATTTTGGGATATATGTTCCAAAGGATTTAATGCCAATCATAGACCCTCCCTTAATTCCATTTTCAATTTAATTTAAAAAGTTTTTCAATTAATTGAGATTTCATGATGTCCCCTGAAATCTTTAATTTACCTGAAGTATATGCCTGCATGGCAGGAAGCTTTCCATTCATCATATCTAAGAAGTCCTTATCTTCCATCTCTAGGGTTGTAGTAGGTGATGTAACTGCACCTTTTTTAATATCCAGCTTTCCATCTTCCACATGTACAGACCACTCACCACCAGATTCACCAGATATCTTAAATAAAAATGTAACATCTAGGCCCTTGGCCTGCTCTTTATTAAATGCTGATTCCATGGAAGAAAATACATCTTCTGGTGAGTTAAACATAACTGACTCATCTTTTTTAGCCATATCTGGTTTTTTATTTAAAGAAGAGAGCAGATCAGTTAACTGTTCTGTGAGATTTTTATAAACTTTGGGATCTTTTAGATTAGAGACATAACTTAAGTTCTCTCTTATTTTTTCCGGAGCTGGAACTTCTCCATTATCTGATAGCATAATTCCAGGACCAGTTCCAATAACAACACGATTATAAGTCCCAAGACCTGCATTATATATCCTGCCTGATACATCACATCTATCGCTGACCAGATATAAAACCAGTGGGACCACATATTCTGGCCTCGCCTTATCCAGTAGTTCTTCTGGAAAGATATCCTTAGTCAGCCTTGATGCAGCAAGGGGTGCCACTGTATTTACTTTGATATTATATTTTTCCCCTTCTTCTTTGAGGGTATTCATAAAACCAACAAGGGCCAATTTGGCTGCTGAATAATTTGCCTGTCCAAAATTTCCATAAAGACCTGCTGCTGAAGTGGTAAAAATAATCCTACCATACCCCTGCTCTTTCATCTTTAAAAAGGCAGGTCTTGTAACATGGTAGGCACCGTGGAGATGAACATCCATTACCCCATGCCACATTTGATAATCCATTTTAGCAAAGGACTTGTCCCGTAATATTCCCGCATTGTTAATTAAAATATCTATCCGTCCAAATTTTTCTATTGCTAATTTTACAATATTTTCTCCACCTTGTTTTGTGGCCACATTGTCATAACTGGGATATGCCTCTCCACCAAAGGACATTATTTCATCAACTACCTTTTGCGCCGGGGTCTTTGATTCTCCTGTTCCGTCCCTTGCACCTCCCAAGTCATTCACAATTACCTTAGCCCCTCTTTTTGCAAGCTCAATTGCATAGGCACGGCCCAAGCCTCCACCAGCACCTGTTACAACTGCTACCTTTCCTGTAAAATCTATTTTATCCTGTGCGAGTTCCCCAAATTCAAATTCTCCCATGTCAAGGACAATGTCCCCGGTTTTTGCATTTATAACCCTGTATATTGCTTTATCATCACCTACCTTCCATATAAGTGTCTTAATTGGGGTTCCAGGATATAGAGGCCTTGAAAACCTACATGATATCCTCCTCACCCTCTCAGGCTTGCCAGGGACTAAAGATCTAATCAAGGCCCTGCATGCAAATCCAAGGGTACATAAACCGTGCATAATTGGCTCTTCAAATCCAACCTTTCTGGCAAATTCAGGATCAACATGAAGGGCAAAGAGGTCCCCAGATAAACGATAGATAAGAGGCTGGTCAGGAGATGGACAATCCTCTACAACAAAATCTGGATCTGTATCTGGATAATCAACTGTCTTTTTGGGGGGCCTATCACCACCAAAATTCCCATCCAATCTCCCAATTATGTTAATAGTACTGGTAAAAAGCTTCTTGCCTCTCCCATCCTTGGTCACAGTTTCACCTACAATTACTGCACCTTTGTCTCCAAGGTCATAGTAATTTTTTATCTCACCAGTTGTAACAAATTTACCTTCAATTGGGATTGGCCTGTGAAAGACTATTTCCTGCTCCCCGTGCAATATCCCTGCTAAATTAACATTGGACTTTGCCCCCAATTCAAACAAAAAATCAATAATCGAAGCAATGGAAAAGGTGGGAATAACCTTTAAATCCTTTTCATAAACATACTCAAGTTCATCAAATCCAGCCCCAACACCAAGTGCATACAATACAACATCTCTCCAGGTATACTCTTTTTCAATGGGGCCTATCTTCTCTCCTAGAGCACCTAAATTTAACGCCATAATCTACCCCCTGGTTATTTATTTTACCATTTTAACTGAGCGCCAATTTAGTACATAGTTAAATTGGCCTCATATATAAAGTCCAATTAAAAACCTAAAAATTTAGCTGCAATTTTTTTCATTATTTCATTTGTTCCCGCAAATATAGACATGACCCTAACATCTCTAAATGACCTATCAATGGGACATGATTCAATGGCTCCTATTTCCCCATAAATATCCAGGCACTTATCTGCAACTTTATTGACCAAGTCAGTAATGAGGAATTTTGCCATTGAAGTCTCAGCAATGACCTGTTTTTTATCCATATGGTCTATTATTAAACTCTCTAAAAAGGTCCTTGCCATCTTTATCTCTGCTGATAGCTCAACCAATGAAAATTGTACAGCCTGGTATTTTATATATGGTCTTCCATTAAAAGTATTATTTTTTGCAAATTGAATTGTGGTATTTAAAATAAATTCCGATGCAGCCAGTGCACCTATTGCGCATATTAGTCTTTCTTGCTGTAGTTTTTCCATTAACATGAAAAAACCCTGGTTTTTTTTACCAAGTAAATTACCTTTTGGAATCCTGCAATTAACAAAAAATAATTCTGCTGTGTCCTGGCTATACATCCCCATTTTGTCCAATTTCAATCCTTTTTTAAATCCTTTAGTTCCATCTTCAACAATGTATAAAGAAAGCGCTTTATATGGATCTTCTATATCTGGATCTCTTGCAGCTACTATAACCAGGTCACAGTTTATTCCATTTGAAATAAATGTCTTTGATCCATTTAATATAATATGGTCACCTTCTTCTACTGCAATAGTTTTAATAGAAGTTAAATCACTGCCAGCATCTGGTTCAGTCATTGCTACTGCAGTTATAATATCTCCAGATACACATCCAGGTAGGTATTTTTGTTTTTGCTCCTCTGTCCCATATGTATCTATATATGGGACAACCACATCACTGTGCAGGCTTGCAAATAATCCAGAATGGTTTGTATATGCAACCTCCTCAGCAAGGATTACAGAATAGAGAAAGTCTCCACCTCGTCCCCCATATTTTTTGTCCACAGTTGGGCACAAAAAACCTGCCCTGCCCATCTTTTTCCACGCATCTTTTGGAACCAGCCTATTTTTTTCCCAACTATCTATATGTGGAATCACTTCTGTTTTTAGGAAATCTCTAAGTTCCTCTCTAAATTTATGGTGTTTTTCCGTGTATGGTAAGATCTGCATACAATTTACCTCAATTTACCCCTTTAAAAATTAATTCTTTGAGCTTATATTTGTCTCCTCCATATAATTCAAGACATTTGGCATCCCTATAAAACCTCTCAACATGGTATTCCCTCATATAACCATAACCACCAAGGAGTTGAATTGCCTGATCTGAAACCTCTTTAGCTGCACATGCACTAACATATTTTGCACATAATGCCTGGGTAAACAATTTATTCATCTTTCTCACTTTTAGTCTGTTTTTCTCATTGGATAAATCAAGGGCCACCTCATAAGTCAAAGACCTTGCACCTGAGAGTTTTGCATACATCTCACTTATTTTCTTTCTCACTACTGGAAATTCCACCAACTTTCTGTTAAACTGTTTCCTTAATTTCACGTGATTAAGGGCCTTTTCTATACTTCCCTCTGAAATCCCAACGCCCAATGATGCCATTAATATGAGTTCACTAATTAGAAATCTTTTTAAATCCTGCAAACTAAAAAAACCCTTTCCAAGATAGCTCTTTTCATCCACAAAAACTCCATTTAGTCTCACTGTATATCTGGGGATCATGCTCCATCCAAGTCCCTTTGATTCATGGAATATCTCAATCCTATCATTTATTGGAATCAAAAACACACATAGACCACTTTTGCCATCAACAAATTCCCTATTCAAATGGAATATAAAAAGGGAAGGATACATTGTGGCAATTCCAAATGTGGAATCAACAGAGGATAAGGTCATGGCAACAACTGCAGTCTCAAAATAGTTAAACCCTCCACCACCGAGGTCTTCATTTATGTGCATCCCTAAAAAACCCAGCTTTGCAGCCTCCCTATAAATATCCATTGGAAAGACCTGATTTTTGTCATAGGTAAGCGCCTGCTCTTCATTGAACATCCCTTTTGCAAATTCCCGAGCTGCCATAATTATCTGTCTTTGATGTTTCTCGAAAATAGCCATAAAAAATATCCTCCAATTACCCCTCAAACTTATATAATCTCATCAAATTCTTCCTTCAAAAATCCAAGTCCCATTAATATCTCTTCTGTGTCTTTTCCAAAACTGGTTGGAGGGCTCTTTACCTTTCCAGGGGTCTTTGAAAACTTAATTGGCATACCTATGGATTTTTCCTGGGTGCCATCTTCCTGGGCAATGGACATAACCATTTCCCTTGCCTTAAAAAGAGGAATTTTGATTGCTTCTTCATAGGTTAAAACCTCTGACCAGCAGCAATCAACGTGCTTTAACTCTTGTTTCCACTCATCCAGGGTCTTTTCCCTGAATCTTTCTCTAAAAAAATTAATTATCTCATCTCTTCTATTATCATCATATTGAAGGGGAATGTATTCTTCGCACTTAAAATGTTCACATATTTTTTTCCAAAACCTATTTTCAACAGCACCCAAAGCAATAGCACGTCTATCTTTAGTCTCATAGGTATTATAACATGCATATCTATGGGAGAGAAAGGTGTTTGAACGTTGTGGGTAAACTCCCATTTGCTTCATAAAAAAGAAAATTAAATGGGTTAGGGAAAATACACTGTCTGTTAAGGAGATATCTATATATTGACCTTCCCCGCTTTTTTCCCTTGAATATAGGGCCATAACAATCCCTATTACCCCGTAGAGGGCACCAACTATGTCTGCTATTTGTATGCCCGGTATTGAAGGGGGATGTCCTGGAATTCCTATTAAATCCAGAATACCTGCATAACTCAAATAATTAACATCATGACCAGCCTTCATCTTAAATGGACCACTTTGTCCATACCCACTCAAGGAACAATAGATTAGCCGAGGATTAATCTTTAATAAATCTTCATATCCAACGCCCAACCTGGCAGCAACCCCTGGTCTAAATCCTTCAACAACCACATCTGCACCTTTAACCAGCCTGTAAAATGCTTCTTTGCCCCTTGGCTTTTTCAGGTCAATGGTAATGTGCTTCTTGTTTCTATATAAATCTCTGATAAATAAATTGTCTCCAGCAAACCGTTTGTCTTCTACACAAATCACCTCCGCCCCATTGTCTGCAAGAATCATGGTACAAAAAGGGCCTGGATATAACCTGGACAGATCAATTACCCTTACCCCTTCCAGACAACCAATATTCCATGACCTCCCATTGCTCATGAATATCCCCCTTTGTTAACTGAGCGCACGTTTAGTTAATTGCTATATTATAATATTTTTTATGTCAAGAGGTTAGAAAAACATTTTCTAAAGATAAAATTTTTATTATGTTCCCTTAAAGGATTTGACTTAAAGGTTAAACGACGTTAACACCGTTAAAAAAACTTTTACCATGGGAATTGGCTGGGTACAAAACCATTAAGTATAAACTTAAGGGGTTGGTCATGAAATTTTTAAATTTTTTTATTAAGTTTATTGATGGGCTAAATGAAGTGGTTGGCTATGTAGTTTCGTGGCTCACTTCGCTTATGGTCCTTGTGGTTTGTTACGATGTATTCACAAGGTATCTCTTAAAGGCCAGTATGGTGGCAGTTCAGGAACTTGAATGGCATTTGTTTGCAATAGTTTTTCTAATTGGTGCAGCATATACCCTAAAGCATGACAGACATGTTCGAGTAGATGTCCTGTACATGAAATTTTCTAAAAAGACCCAGGCCTGGATAGATTTAATAGGCATACTAATATTTTTGATCCCTTTTTCCATCCTTGTTATCTGGACTTCAAAAAACTTTGTAGTGTGTTCTTATCTAACCCATGAGACATCTCCTGATCCAGGGGGGCTTCCCTGTAGGTACCTTTTAAAATCCTGTATCCCCATTGGATTTTCCCTTGTTCTTTTGCAGGGCATAGCAATCTTCTTTAAAAAACTACTTTTTGTAATGAACAAAGAAAAAGGAGAATAAAGGATGTATGAATCATTAGCCCTTATTATGTTCATAACCCTATTTATTGTTCTCCTCTCAGGATTTCCTGTTGCCTTTGTACTTGGAGGGGTTTCCCTGATCTTTGGTTATTTCACCTTTGGTCTGAATTTTTTCAACCTGCTCCCTTTGAGAATATGGGGGGTTATGACAAACTATATCTTAATTGCAGTCCCTCTGTTTATATATATGGGCTCTATGCTTGAAAAATCAGGAATTGCAGAAGAACTCCTTGAGACAATGGGACTGCTATTTGGCAGGATGAGGGGCGGACTTGCCATATCAGTGGTAGTTGTAGGGGCACTACTTGCTGCTGCCACAGGAATAGTTGGAGCATCAGTTGTAACCATGGGACTTTTGAGTCTTCCCACAATGTTAAAAAGGGGATATTCCAAGACAGTTGCAACTGGAACCATTGCAGCATCTGGAACCCTTGGCCAGATAATCCCTCCCAGTATTGTACTGATCCTCCTTGGTAGCATTTTAAATATATCAATTGGAGATATGTTTATTGCAGCCACATTACCTGGACTCTTACTGGTTATTTTATATATTTTGTGGATAATTGGAATTAGCATAGTAAAACCAGAACTTGTGCCAGCAATGCCACCAGAAGAACTTGACAAGTATAGGGGAAAAAAACTTTTTATAAGGGTATTAAAAGCACTTATACCTCCACTCTTTCTAATAATTGCAGTGCTTGGATCAATATTTGCGGGCATTGCCTCTCCAACCGAGGCTGCAGCAGTAGGAGCATTTGGTGCAACCCTGCTCACTATCCTTAGAAAAAAATTTCATTATAAAACAATTAAAGCTGTAATGCAGGAGACTACCTTTTTAACATGCATGGTCTTTATAATCCTTGTTGGAGCAACTTCATTTGGACTTGTATTCAGGGGACTTGGAGGAGATGTCTATTTAAAAGATATTATAATCTCCTCTAACCTTGGAATGCATGGATTTTTATTTCTGGTAATGACACTTATATTTATAACTGGCTTTTTTATTGATTTTATTGAAATATGTTTTATTATTGTGCCAGTTGTAGCACCTATTTTTAGACATCTTGGGGTGGATATGTTGTGGTTTGGAATCCTGGTTGCAATGAACTTGCAAACATCGTTCTTAACCCCTCCATTTGGATTTTCGCTATTTTATTTAAAGGGAGTTGCACCTAAAGAAGTGACCACTGCACATATATATAAAGGCATAATTCCTTTTATAATAATACAGTTAATTGCACTTACGTTAATTATATTCTATCCTCCATTTGTCACATGGTTACCCAAAATTATAACATACTGATTTAGTAAAATAGTAGATAAAAAACTGATCAAATAAAAATATCAATGAATGGATTTATAGTAGCTGGCACCCACAGTGGATCAGGCAAGACAACCATCACCCTGGGTATTATGGCGTATCTACGGTCTAGGGGACTAAAAATCCAGGGATTTAAGGTAGGTCCAGATTTTATAGATCCAGGACATCACAAAAAAGTCTGTGGAGTGGTTTCCCATAATCTGGATACCTGGATGCTAAAACCCTGGGCATGCAAATCACTCTATAACTTTTATTCAAAAGAGGCGGATATAAGTGTAATTGAGGGTGTAATGGGGGTTTTTGATGGATTTTCTCCTGTATCAGAAATTGGATCCACAGCTCACCTTGCTAAAGTCATTAAATTACCTGTGGTCCTTGTGGTTGACGCATCTTCAATGGCAAGGTCAATAGCCGCCCTGGTTATGGGATTTACCAGATTTGATCCAGATCTTAAAATTGCTGGAATCATATTTAACAAAGTTGGAAGCAGGACTCATGTGGATATTATAAAAAAAGCCATAAAACACTATGTGGATATACCCTGTTTTGGCTTTTTCCAGAAGCAAAAAGGGATTGAACTCTCTTCCAGACACCTGGGTCTTATCACCGCAGAAGAAGGAATCTGGAACAGAGAAAAAATATCTAAATTAATTGAGTGGACTGAAAAGTCCATTACTGATGAATTTAAAGATTTCATAAAAACACATACCAAAAAAGGTAATAAAGGTGTAAGATCAAAACCAGGTAGACAGAAAACCAGAATAGCAGTTGCAATGGATAGGGCATTTTGCTTTTACTATCAAAACAACCTGGATTTACTTAAATATATGGGAGCAGAAATAGTTTTTTTCTCACCCCTTAAAGACAAAAAGCTTCCAGAGAAAATTAGAGGTATTTATATTGGCGGAGGATATCCCGAACTATATTTAAATGATCTATCAAATAATAAATATATAAAAGAGGAGATCAGAAAATTTATTGAAGATTATGGTGTAGTATATGCCGAATGCGGTGGTTTTATGTATCTTATGGAAAGTATATCCACTCCACAGGTTATGTCCAAAAAGGTCATTTCTATCTTTCCATTTAAAGCACATCTACAAAATAAACTGGTATCACTTGGATATAGAGAAGTAGAGTTCTCACATGACTTACCAATAGGGCCAAAAGGATTAAAGATAAGGGGACATGAATTTCACTATTCCATTGCAGAAGGTCTTGAAGAGTATCCCAATGTATATAAAGTCAAAACCAGAGACGGAAATATAAAAAATTCCTATGGTGTTAGATACAAAAACTGTACTGCATCTTATATCCACCTGCATTTCTCAAGCAATATATTAATTGCCAGATACTTTGTAAATTCCTGTAAGGAACATTAATAGATGGGTCATCTTTTAATCTGTGCTGCCACAAAAAGAGAAATACGTACATGGTTCCCTGAAATACCTGATTCACTAAAAATGGGAGATGTTCACCTAATAAAATTTAAGAAGAAAAAATTCTATATTCAGGTATGTGGTATTGGACCAATTAACTCAGCCATATTCTTAGAAAGGGCAATATTAAAACACAATCTAACAGGCGTCATAAATATTGGAATCGCTGGTTCATTTGATATATCAAAAATACCAATTGGTGCAATAACAATAGCTAGAGAGGAAATATGGCCAGAATATGGGCTAAAACAGCATGGAATCGTGGATCCCAAGGGACTTAAATACGGATTAATAAAAAAGAATAACAGGATCATATACAACCACATATCAATACCTATTGAGGAAAACATAAATAAAATGGGCTTGTCATTTAGTGATAATTTCTATACAACTACTAATCTAACTGTTGCAGGGGTCACAGGGACCGAGCCTGAAGCCAGGGCTATGGAAAAAATGTATGGGGCAGATGTGGAGAACATGGAAGGTTTTTCAGTGGCCTATGTGTGTCTCATCCATGAGGTTCCATTTATTGAAATTCGCACCATCTCCAATCAAGTTGGGTGTAGGGATACACACAAATGGGATATAAAAAAGGCCTTACAGGAACTAAAAAAAGCTAAAAATATAATACACGCCTAGTTATATGAAAAAATTAAAAACATATTTTGAAGACCACCTTCCAGAGATAGAAAAAAACATATCTATCCTGCTTAAAGACATTGATCCTTTTGTGAGGGAGGTTGCAGAACATATATTAAAATCAGGAGGAAAGAGACTGAGGCCCATGTTGTGTGTGCTTACAGCAAAGGCCTATGGTTATAATAAAGAAGATATATATCCAGTTGCCTGTGTTCTGGAATTTATCCACTCAGCCACACTCCTACACGATGATATAATTGATCATGCGGATCTTAGACGGGGAAACAGGGCAGCCCATCAAGTCTTTGGAGAAACCAAAACCATTTTAACTGGCGATGCACTCCTAGCCCTATCAAACAAAATTGTAACAAACTACAACAATATCAAGTTAATGAGATGCTTATCAGATGCCATATACCAAACTGCATGCGGGGAAATCTTAGAAATAGCCAAGATGGAAAAATCCTGGATCACAGATGAGGAATACCTCCAGGTAATTACTGGGAAAACTGCCTATTTAATACAATTCTCGTGTGAAAGTGGGGGTATTTTAGCAGGAATAAATGAAAAGGGGCTCGCTATTATAAGAAAATTTGGGCTAAACCTTGGAATAGCATTTCAACTGGTAGATGATGTACTTGATTATTCTCTAAACCAGGAAAAGCTGGGAAAACCAGTTGGGGGTGACTTAAGAGAGGGCAAAATCACCCTTCCCCTTATTTTCTACCTAGAATTATTTAATGAATCAAAGAGACTTGAACTTTTAAAAAGGATAAAAAACAACGAACTTAGTGAAAATGAACAGCTTCAGATACTACACGATATAAATCAAAAAGGTGTGTTACAAAAAGCTCTTAAATCAAGTGATGACTATCTACAAAAGGCCAAAGATGCCCTCATGATGTTTCCTAAGTCACTGGAAAAGGAAATTTTAAATGAGGTAGTTGATTTTGTAAAAAACAGGGAATACTAAATCTAATCCATTTGATCCCTCCTATCCTTTTTATCACCAACTTTATTTCAAGGAAGACAAATTAATATAAACTTGTCTTTCCCTTTTTATTTAAAATGAAAACCCTACATTGTCTTTTGACTTTAAAATGTTGGAGAATAGACTTTGCTATAAGTCTTTTATTCTTTTCCTAATGACAACTTAGGAATATTTTTGTATTATCTCAAGTAAGACAAACCAATGGAGGGGATATGAAGAATATACTTTGGTTACAAGGGGCAAGTTGTGGTGGTGACACCATATCTTTATTAAATTCTGAACAACCTTCTGTGTTAACTGCCTTTGATATGCTCAATATAAATGTTATTTGGCATCCTTTTTTAAGTAAGGAACAGGGAGATGAAGTGCTTGAAATCTTTGATAAGGTGTTGACGGATCAAATTCCTTTGGATCTTTTTATATTAGAAGGTGCTATACCCCTTGGACCTGATGGAACAGGCGAATTTTTCTTATTCCATGAAAGACCATTTAAAGATTGGGTGTTGGAATTTTCAAAAAGGGCAGACATAATAATGACAGTTGGCACCTGTGCTGCCTTTGGAGGTATTGTTACTGGATCAAATAATATTAATGAAATGGTGGGACTTCAATTTTTCAACCATCAAAAAGGAGGACTCCTTGGAGAAGATTTTGTATCAAAAAAGGGATGGCCAGTGGTGAATGTACCTGGTTGCCCATCCCATCCAGACTGGATAATAGAGACAATGACAGCCCTTTTAATGGGATGGTTAAATATTTCTGATCTAGATAAATTTCAAAGACCAAAGGTGTTTTTTGGTAAACTCGCTCATCATGGATGTCCAAAAAACGAATTTTACGAGTTTAAGGCCTCTGCTGTGAAATTTTCTCAACAGGGGTGTCTATTTGAATTCTTAGGATGTAAAGGCACTTTATGTGAATCTGATTGCAATGAGAGACTATGGCTTGGAAGGACTGGTAGTTGCACAAGAGGAGGCTTCCCATGTATTGCATGCACATCCCCAAAATTTCCAGATGCCCAGCGCCCCTATTTCACTACTCGAAAGGTTGGCGAAATCCCTGTAACCCTTCCCAGAGATGTTCCAAAGGCCTGGTTTATCGGAATATCTGGTTTATCAAAGGCAGCATGCCCTATGAGACTCAAAAAAAATGCAGTGTCTTTTAAACAGGTCTCCTAAATTTAGTAACTATAATTTAAAGTTAGCTAAAGTAAGTGGCATTATGGAGAAAGATAATGAAAAAAACCATTGTGCTTGACCCTGTAAATAGATTAGAAGGGGATCTTAGGGTAAAGATTATTGTTGAGGACAACGAGGTAGTAGATGCCCAGAGTTCAGGTATACTTTTTAGGGGATTTGAAAGGATAATGGCATCAAGGGATCCAATGGATGCCCTTGTAATAACTCCCAGAATATGTGGTATATGCAGTGTTTCCCATGGGGTTGCAGCTGCCAAGGCCTTGAAGATGGCTATGAATAGTAAAATACCCCCAAATGGGTATCGTATGAAAAACCTTATCCTTGGTAGTGAAGTGATGATGAGCCATCTCACCCATTTTTATTTTTTGTTTGCTCCAGATCTAACCAATAAAAAGTATAAGGACTTACCAGAATACGAAGAATTGTGCGCACGTTTTGGGGCAATGAAAGGGAGCTCAGTATATAGGTCATTAAAGGGAAGACAAAGCCTACTTGAGCTCATGGGACTTGTAGCTGGAAAATGGCCAAATACCTTGGCGGTTCACCCTGCTGGAACAACATCTACCATGAATCTTAGTACAAAAACAAGAACAATAGGTATCTTGCAAGAGTTTGTAAATTTTGTGGAAAATCACCTCCTTGGAGGAAGTCTAGAAGAATGGCTCGATATAGACACCTTTGATAAGCTTGAGAACTGGCTGGAAAATTCAGAACACTCGAGGTCTGATCTAGGAATTTTCCTAAAATTTTGTCTTAAGAACAGACTAGACAGACTTGGTAGAGGTCCTCAACGCTTTTTAAGCTATGGATCTTTTGAGATAGAAAATGGTGTAAAATGGATAAGAAATGGATTCTATGAGGAAGGAAAGCTCTTTGATTTTGATCAAAACCTAATTGAAGAGCATATTTCCCATTCTTACTTTAGGGACGCGGTTTTATCAAGACATCCATTATCTGGGGTTACTGTCCCATATGCCAGAAAAAAGGATGCTTATAGCTGGTCAAAATCCCCTAGATACAATGGGATGAGTGTAGAAGTAGGACCCCAAGCCCGAATGATTATCTCTGGGGAACCTCTAATTAACGATATTGTAAAGAAAATGGGTACATCTATTTTTTCCAGGATGCTTGCCAGGATAAGAGAGATGACCTTACTTACCAAAAAGTTTGGAGAATGGATTGCTGAGATAAACCCAGATGAACCATTCTACTCATCCCTCTCTTCTAGATATGGTGAAGTGGGGATAGGATTGGTAGAGGCAGCAAGGGGAAGCCTTGGGCATTGGGTTAAAATAGGCTCCAAAAGGATAGAAAATTATCAAATAATTACACCGTCTGCTTGGAATATGTCTCCCCGTGATAAAAATAACAACCCAGGTCCATTGGAAGAGGCATTAATAGGTACTAGAATAGAATCTACAGATAACCCAATTGAGGTTTATCATATAATCAGATCGTTTGATCCATGTTTGTCATGTACTGTACACTAAAATTTTATAAATAATAAGCCATGAATACACATAAATATATTTCCTATTCTTTAATTTATGGATTCAAGGAAGAAGTCGTAGTTCTATCCAGCGATTTAAAAGTGGTCGACGCAAATGAAGTTTTTCTAAAAAACAATAGATATTATATTTCAGATGTACTTGGGAAACCGTGTCATGAAATATTACACAGTTGTAATAAAATATGTCTAAATTTTCAATCAGAATGTCCTATCTTTGAAGCAATGACAACTGATTTACCTTCTACCGTTATAAATAGTGATGTAATAATAAAAAATCAGACAAAACATTTTAAAATACATGTTTATCCATTTAATGGAATAAATGGAGAGAGTTTATTTCTGCACATTGGGAGAGATATTACTGATAGCGTTGAGCAAAGAAGACTCCAAGAAAGTATGTGGAATGAAATACTAATACATGTTGATACACTTCATAATACAATGGTAGAGAAGAATGATGAGATTTTATACCTTTCAAATAGATTAGAGCAAATAACAGAAATTATACCACTGGCAATAGTGGAATGGGATAAAAATGGAATAATATCTAATGTAAATCATACTACAGAAATATTGCTTGGTTATGAAAAAGAAAGACTGATTGGAAGTCCATTTATTAACTTATTTCCAATAGGTTATGATCAAGAGAGTTTCAAAGGAGTATTGTCTAGGGTGTTAAAAGGACAACTCCTTGATTACACTATAACAGATAATCGTACAAATTTTGGAAAGATAATCCCATTTGAATGGTACCATTTTGCTGTTTATTACGGTAATACATTAAAAGGAGGTATGTCCATTGGCCAAGACTTGAGTGAGATGTACGCACTTGAGCAGGAAAGGAATCTATTGAACTCACAGCTAGACCTTATAAAGGAGTTGGTTCAACACCCACTGATTATAGTAAACAGGATGCTTAGGGTAATTTTTTGGAATATGGCAGCTGAAAAAGAAGTGGGATGGATGGAACGTGAGATAACGGGAAGGGAGGTTGAAATTTTATTTCCAGGATCAAAACGAGATTTTATTCTTGAATATTTAAAGTCTATTTTAGAAGAAATGAAATCAGGAGAAAAAAAAGAAATTGAACTACCTGTTTTAAGGAGGGACAAGACTACATATCCGGCACTTATTGTTTTCTTGCCTGGCTATTTAGATGGAAAACCAGTTATTGCAATGATGGTTAAAAATCTAACTGAACAAAAAAAAATAGAAACTCTTCTTAATCAAAGCGAGAAAATGAGAGTGTTGGGAGAGATGACAGAGGGTATAATTCACAACCTAAATAACACTCTCCAGTCATTAGGGGCTGGAATTACTTTAATCAAGAAGATGGGAAGAGATGACCGTAAGGCTGATGTATTAGAGAAGCTGGAAAGGGCTTATACTACATGCCTTGATAAGATAAAAAAACTCTCTGAATTTATAACCCCTGAAATTAAGGAACAAGAGGAACTAAAATTATATCCAATTAGGAGCCTCATTAAGGACGTACTTGAAGTAACTAGATATAAATGGAAGGATATACCAGAAAAGAAAGGTATCAATTTTAAGATTAGCCTTGATATAAAAAATCTGCCACCAATTCTAATCTATCCAGAAAAATTTAAAAAGGCTCTCACCAATTTAGTCTTTAATGCTATAGAATCAATGGAAAAAGAGGGAGGGGAATTAAAAATCAAATGTTTTCAAAGGGAACAACAAATAGTAATCCAGATTCAAGATGATGGTATTGGTATGAGTTCCGAGGAATTAAAAAAGGCCTTTGATCCATATTATAGCACAAAAGGGGTTACCCACGCAGGTCTGGGACTTAGTATTGCTAAAAGGATTTTAAAGGATATGGGGGGAGATATATCCTTAGAAAGCCTAAAAGGAGTAGGAACCATCTGCACTGTAATCCTCCCCATAGTCACAACCACTGTTCCAACAGACATATCTTCAGAAGCCAGGGTTGAAGGCACATTGCTGGTGATAGAAGACGATGAACTCATAAGAGATCTTTTAAAGGATGCCCTTTCCCTTGCAGGATTTAATGTGATACTCTGTGAAAACGGAAGACAGGGAATAAGGGAATTTAAAAAAAGGGATCTTTTTGATCTGGTAATAACAGACCTTGGAATGCCTTTCATTAATGGACTAGAAGTTGCTGAAATAATAAAAAAACAGTCTCCCAAGACACCTATATTTCTGATAACAGGATGGATAACAGACGATCATTTTTTAAAGATCAAGCCAGATGTAATAGATGAAATAGTATTTAAACCATTTGATTTAGATAAGCTTGTTAATCTCATAAAGAAATATTTGGCAGAGAATAAAAAAACAAAAAAGCAATAGAAACAATAACAGTTAGGTTAAGCATATTTACTCCATAATATACTGGCTTTGTTATTTTATTTTCTTTTACGTATTGATTTAAAACATAAATTGAAATAAAAAACCCAAGTAATAGACTAATCACCTGTAAAACAAAAATTGATTGTGGGTCCAACATAAACTTTAGATGAGGAATATGGTGTTTTATTAAATTACTTAACACCTCAAAAAGGCGAGGGGCATAGTAAAATAAAGGGAAAATACGAATCGCAAATTCTATTGAATAAACTATGGGTAAAAATGTGTTGAGATAAAAAAAGTCAAAAGTCTTCTTATCTGTGTTCTTTCTATTTAATAATCCCAGTAATAGACATCCCAATAATGTAATCATTGAAGTTATGACTATACTCACAACAAGTAAAGATAAGTCATGTGTAATGTTATTCAACCAATAAGCCTGTTTTTTTAGCACAGAGTGAATAATTCTAAATAGTTGTGTGGTAAATAATACAAATATAAATATATTTAATACAAAATTGTGCTCTTTTATGAATTTTAATTCAATGGCAGGAGGTCTCAAATTTAATTGAATGGTCTCGTAAGGACATGCCTTAACGCAGTTTCCACATAAGATACAATTATGATTTGTAGTAATATTAAAAGGTCCTTTAGATAAAGGACATGGCTCACTGTATAGAGTCTTTTTAGTACATTCAAATGTAACACAACCAACCCCGCAGAAATTTCTATTTGATCTAAGCTCTATAACTGAAACCCTGCTAAAGGTACCAACCATATTCCCCAAAGGACAGACATATTTGCACCATGTATTAACATCAAATATCATGGTAGTTGCAACTGCCAATGACAAAATTGTAAGCAAAAAAATTGATGTGTAATAAGGATTGTGTTCCATTGAAAATAATACTTCAAAAAAGAAAATAGAAAGTAGCAATAAAGAGCTTATTATTCTTGCAAGTGTTTGGTATTTGGATGAGATTTCCCGATTTAGCCCAACCTTATTAAAAAAAGAAGATATGTATCTTATGGGACAAATAGCACACCACATCCTGGCAACAAATATTATAGATATAATGAGCAAAGGCTCCCAATCCGCCCATATGAGGATAGGTGTTATATTCTCCTTTTCAGCTTTAGGTCCCAACAGCCCAAATAATATGGTGATGACAAGAAATATACTCCCAAATAGTTGTCCAATTTTTGGGAATAACGGACTCTTAAAGAAATTTTTTATTTGGGAAATATTAAAGAGATTAATTTGTGAGGATTCGTATGGAGTTTGTTCTCCTATAAATAGTTCCTCTTTTGTGAGAATATTTGATGTGCAAAGGAGCATTGCCCTTTTAACCACATCATATAGCTCTCTGTAATGTCCTGGCCATGGATATAAAACTAACTCTTTTAACACTGTTTCATCAATCTCTATAACATTTTTTCCCATATCTAGATTTAGATGATGAACTATTTTATATATCATATGGGGAATATCTTTTTTTCTCTGTCTTAGAGAAGGTATTCTTAATATCCTATTTTTCACAATATAGTAAAGAGAGGGATCTAAATTTAGTTCATCTTCACATATCAATATTACTTTGGTATTACTGTACATTGGTTTATCTGACCCAATTGGACTAAAAAATTTAGTCTTAAGATACTTTGCCAATTCCTTTTGCACCTTGGGTTTTAAATATTCAACATTTTTAATAATAAGTATTCCATTATTTGCAATACGTATAAACCCTTTAAACAAAGTGGTGGAAGAATCAGGAGACATATATCCAAATAATGCCACTAAATATTTGATCTCTTCTTGAAAAAAATTTATAATATTAGCATGTTGTGACGAATCTATAAAAGAAAGATCTAGAGTTTTCTCAAAGACAATAACAGGGGAACCATCTTGAATTATTTGCTCTGACATGTGGATTGCAAGAGAAAACTTAAGTGTTCCAGGTTCTCCTGATATAACAAAAAAGTCATAATCTTTTATAAATTCTGTGACCTCTTTATTAAACTTTTTCGAAATTCTAGACTTCCCATATATTGGAAGACATGGTATATTTTCTCTTGTACTGGAAAGAGTCTGGTAATATTTATTATGCAGTAATTGTGTATTTATCCAGCCTTTTATAAGATAATTTTTCCATGAAATAATTATTTTGTTTTTGATATATTCTTTTTTGTTTATTAAAGACAAAAAATATTCTGATTTTATCTTAAGCACATAAGTAAATGTCATTGATTTTGCGTTAAATATTCTATTTGAATATAGAATTACTGATAATTCTCCAAATAACTGTCCTGTAGATAAATATACAATATCTTCTTCAAGCATATTTTCATATTCAGAAACAATATCATTACAATTGGATTTTGTTTTATATGATATACTAACTGTCCCATCTAATATAAAATAAACATGATCTGGATTTTCTTCTTGGAAATATATATTTTTATTTGGAGGGAAAAACTCAATTACTGAATTATCTATTAAATATATAACATCATCTTTAGAGATAGTTAAAAAAATTTGGCTGGTTTCCAATTCATCAATGGCAAGCTCTCTAATTGCTAATTGCAATTGTATCTTGCTTACAATCCTGTTCTTAGACAAAAAATCTATTAGAGAAATTTTCTGACCACTTGCTGTAATATCCTCGTATAAGTTATATATACTCTCTCGTTGTTCCTCAGTAATGGCCCTTTGATGTAAGAGATAATCTAATATTTTCTTCAAAATTTATCCCTTTCAATTAATAACCAGATTATATATAAAAAACCATATTAGGTAATATTTTGATGCAAAAACAGAAATTTTTACGTATTTTATACATATTTCCAGTAAAAATATTGGCCTTTACTACTACAGCAGCAACCAATGATTGGAATCTTAATCTCATACAAGATAGTTTAACAAAAGGAAGATTCAAGTTCAACTAATGTGGGTGTTGAATTTATTATTTAAAGAATAATTATTTAAAGAATATTTGAAATATACCTTAAAGCCAACAACCCGTTCATATAAATTTTCACTCAGGATAACCTGTAATATTCCTTATCTCCTCGTATAACGGCTTTAATCTATTGTACATTTTTTTATACACACGAATAAATAGTTCTGTATACAAATCATGGTGTTTCATATCTGGTTCAAACACAGCAGAAGTTGAAGTCATCTGTAAAACAGCTTCTTGAAAATTTTTATAGATATCACAACCAACAGCAACATCTATGGCACAGCCAAGTCCTGATGTTTCATAGACCTTGGGTCTATGGGCTGGAATTCCGAAAATATCCGCTGTAATTTGCATAATCCTGTCACTTTGGGATCCGCCCCCAGCCACATATATCTTTTTTAATGACACCTTAGTCCTTTTTTCTATGGCCTCTTTTCCATCCCTGAGTGCATATGCCAGTCCCTCTAAAATGGACCTATACACATGGGCCTTGGAATGTACGTCTCCAAAACCAATTATAGCGCCTTTGGCCTCTGGTCCAGGTACCTTTATCCCTGGTGTCCAGTAAGGAAGGGACATAAGTCCTAGGCATCCAGGCGGGGCTTTGTCTAACATCTCATTTAACAGTTCCTCTGGTGTCTTTTTTACCTTTTTGGATAAACTCACCTCCCTATCTCCAAACTCCTTTTTAAACCAGCTAACAAGCCAATATCCCCTGAAATTTTGAATTTCCAGTGTGTATTGATCTGGAATCGCAGCAGGATATGGTGGAAGGAACCTAATTGGCTCTATATATTTTTTACTGGTCACATTTATGGTTGCAGTGGTTCCATATCCAAGACATCCCTGATCTAAATCCATGCAACCGCACCCCAATACTTCACACGCCTTGTCAGAGGCCGTTGCATAGACCGGGGTATTTTTCTTAAGACCTGTATCCATTGATGCTTTTTCTGTAACATAACCTATTAATTCTGATGGCCTCACAAGGTCAGGGAGATGATACCTTTTGAGCATAAGTGCCTTCCACTTCCAGTCAAGACCATTTGCCCATTTGTGTCTTTTAAAATCAAATGGCAAGTATCCAACTTGATTGGCCACAGAGTCTTTGAATTCTCCTGTTAATTTAAAATTTAAATACCCTGATAAGCTCAAATATTTGTACATATTTTTCCATACATCCATCTCATTTTTATATATCCAGTTTATTGGTGCCTTATCTTGAAAATACTTTATAGAAGAGTGGATTCCCAGAAGCTTAAACAACAAAGTATAAGCACCTAAAGGAGGATAACATCTAGATTTTCTCTGATCTAGCCAGACTATTGCTGGACGTAATGGATTACCATTTTTGTCCACCGCCAGCATTGTTGCCCGTTGAGTTGTAACCCCAATACCTATTATCTGTTCTGGCGAAAAACCATTTTTCCATAAATTGTTTATTGCTTCACAGAGTTTTTCCCAGAAATAGTTACCATCTTGCTCTGCCCAGCCTGGTTTTTTTGAATAATAGGATTCAATAACCACTTGGGACTTAAAAACCAGATCTCCATTTACATTAAATAAAATTGCCTTAACACTCTGGGTTCCATTGTCTATGGATAAAATGAATTCCCCCACTAAATTCTCCTTTTTAGTTAATTGGCAAATAGTAATACTGTCTCCAAATTTTTATATATCGTTCTTTCTCCTGTTCCCATCTGTCTTGGTCCCAACCAAGTTCTTCCTGTACAATGGGCTTAATCAGGGGAAAATATTCTATTCCTCCATCCCTTTTAACAAGACCAAGCCTACTCCTTCTTATCATGAGGTCATCTAAGTGGACCACCGCCTCATGCCTTACGCTCCACCTGATCTCACCCACAATACGATGGTCATATAAAATTTTTTGTTCTTTTTCTCTTAGTTCCTTAAAAAAATTTGGGCTATCAAATCCATATCGTCCAAGGAGTTTAAAGATCACCTTTTCATCTAAATTACAATCAGGATGCCAGGGAAATCTGGTTAGGATATGGTTAAAATTGTTATAGCTACCTGGGGATGGAAGACATTTTCTTACATACCTTAGTGTATCAATTGCAATCTTCCTAAAAGTTGTTAGCTTTCCTCCAACAACTAAGATTAAACCATTTTTTTCTATTATTGTGTGTTTTCTGGGTTCTTTTGAGGGCAATTTTTTGCCTGCAGAAACAATTGGCCTAACTCCTGAATAGGAGGAGATTATATCTGGGACATCTATATCCAGGGACGGAAACATAAAATTTACCCAATCCATCAGGTACTCAAATTCTGCACCATCCATTTTTGGTGGTCTTGATAATTCCCCTTGGTGGTCTATATCAGTTGTCCCTATAACTGTAACCCCTTCCCATGGAAATGCAAAAACAGGTCTTCCATCCCATGGATGAAAACCTGTGACGCACACACTGAGATTTAGTTTTTCTTTTGGAACTATAATATGAGATCCCCTGAGGGGACGTAGATTGAGTTTTATACCAGCCATATCCGTAATCTCTTTGGTCCAAACCCCTGTTGCACACACCACTGATTTTGCTTTAACTTCAAATTCCTTCCCACCTAATTTGTCTTTTAGGGCTACTCCAATTATTTTATTCATATTATCCTTTAGAAAGGAAATTGCCTCTAAATAATTAATTGCAATTCCACCATTGCACAGTCCTTCCCTTATTACTGCTAACACAAGTCTACTATCATCAGTAACAGAGTCTTCGAATTTAGCTCCTCCAATTAAATCTTCTTTTTTTATATCTGGTACCTCTTTTATTATTGATTGGGTATTCAGCTTTTCTGTCTTAAAATTTATTTTTCTGTCATGCCAATTTGAAATTATGGAAAAGAGATCATATATTTTTAAAAACAAAGGAATTAAGTGTTTAACTGCCCTCTTATCTTTATATATGGGCAAAATATATGTCATGGGATCAACTAAATATTTTGCCTGGGATAATATAAGTTCCCTCTCTTTTACAGATTCAAATGTAAGTTTTATGTCTCCTTCTTTTAAGTATCTAAGACCGCCATGTACCATCTTTGAAGAAGCACTTGATGTTCCAGATGCAAAATCATTTCTCTCAACTAGAAGACACTTATATCCCATATCAGTGGCTTCTTTAAAAATACCAGCCCCAGTAATGCCACCACCAATCACAATAATATCAAAATAGTTATCTAATCCTTGGATTTGATCTTCCCTCTTATATCCATACCACATAAATATAACTCCCACTTTTATATAAGCTTTCCAGGATTCATAATCCCCTTGGGATCAAAGCTACTAATCATATCCTTTAATACTTCTATCCCTAATTTCCCTTTTTCATGCTCAAGGTATTCTTTATGGTCTATGCCAACTCCATGGTGATGACTAATGGTACCTTTGTTTCTTACAATTGCCTCACTTGCAGCTTTTTTAAGGACCTTCCATCTATTCAGGGTTGTTTCATGGTCCTTTGATATCCTAAAGATGTAAGTGGTATAAATGGATGGTCCAGTTATATAAAAGTGAGACAGGTGGGAAAATGCATATACTTTTTCCCCATGGGAGTTTAAGGCCTCTTCCAGAGAACGTTCTATATCATTCATGGTTGAAGTTACCTTATCCCAGGGTACAGAGGTTTCCAGGGTATCCACTCCATACCCCAACTCCCAAAGGGAATTTCTAAGATAGGGAGCTTTGAATCTATTTTTTTGCCATGCCTTACCAATCAAAGAATAGGTAGACACACCTTTAAACTTTCTCTTTATAAAAGAGGCTACTTCTCTCTTTGTTTGATTAACAAATCTATTGTTTCCAGAATAACCAACCACCATTAAACACCCTGTCTCTCCAATTTTCCTAATGTTAAGATATCTTTTTAAAATTGAAACCAAAAGAGGTCCCCCAACCATGGTTAAATGGGTCATGGTCTCCTTTGGATTTGATAATCTAAGGGTTGATAGGGGAAATTTTTCCTGAGAAAGTGTTTTAACTGCTTTATATCCATCTTCCCACGAGGGCAAGAAATAACCTTCAAAAAGCTCTTTTTCTGGGATAGGTGATATCCTAACCTTTACCTTTGACAAAATCCCTATTCTTCCTTCAGATCCAAGGACAAATTGTTTAATATCAGGACCAGCAGCTGATCCAGGTATATGGGGTATTTCTAAAATCCCTTTAGGGGTATTCAAAAGTCCACCCACAAACATATTGTCAATCCTACCGTAACCAAAGGATTGTTGTCCTGAAGATTTTGTGGCCACCCACCCACCTAAGCTTGAAAACTCGTAAGATTGGGGATAGTGGCCCAGTCTATATCCCATGGGAAGCAAAGACTTTTCTATCTGGGGACCAGTTACACCACCATAAAATTCTGCTACCCTGTTTTGTTCGTTAATCCAAATTATCCTATCCATTCTTTCTAATGATACAGTAATAATGGGCCTATCAATCTCAATTGGATTTATGTGCCCCAGCACACTTGTTCCTCCCCCATATGGAATCAGACAAAAACCTTCCCTATTTGCAAGATCAATTAGTTCCTGAACTTCTTGCTCATTTCTTGGACGGGCAACACCATCTGGAAAAGTCCTGACCTCCCCAAAACGGAGATCTATCCAATCTGGCATACTCTGCCCACGACAGTAGAGTAGTCTATCTTTATCACAGGTTGAAACGAGTGAATGAGTTAAAGATAATTTGCTCTTTTTTATTTTTTTTAGCACCTTTTCCATGGGTGCAGTATAAGAATATTCAGGACCACCAACTAAATTTTTTAGTAAATTTAACATATTATCCTTAACAGGATAGTCCACTTCTTCAAGTCCCCAGCCATTCCAACGCCTCATAATTCACCTCCCTGAACATATAACATTTTACTTGCCACACAGTCAGCTGTTAACTAAAAATTACATTGATTAAGATCTAAAATAATCTTAGGATTTTTTCAATATATAAAAACAATTAATATGGGCTTGAAATTATGGATGTTACGGCAGTTGTGCTTTGTGGTGGTAAAAGCTCAAGAATGGGTTATAAAAATAAGTGTTTTTTTAAACTTGGTAACTCTAGTTTTATTGAAATAATTACTGACAAGTTAAGTATTTTTTTCGATAATATCTTGCTCGTTGCAAAAGACCCACAAAAATACACATCATTGGGATATAAAGTGGTTTCTGATATATATGAAGAATCTAGTTCCCTTACTGGTATACATGCAGGCCTAGTCTTTGCTCCCACAAAATATAGTTTTATAGTAGGTTGTGACACACCGCTTATAAAATTGGAATTGATTAACTATTTAATATCAACTTTAGATAAAGATTATCAGGTAGTGGTGCCCAAAATCGGTAAATATTTTGAGCCCCTTTGTGGTTTTTATTCAAAGGAATGCATTCCCATAATTGAAGATATGATAACAAAAAAATGCTTTAGAATTAGTACGTTATTTTCCAAGGTCAAGGTAAAGACAATAGATGAGTTCCACATTAAAAAGCATGATCCAGATCTTCACTCTTTTTTTAATATAAACACCAAGGAGGATTATAAAAAGGCCTTAAAAATATATTTCAATATTGTCTGATTCCTCTTCCTGTCTCTGAATCTCTCCTATAATCCATGCCTTTTCATTTAGTCCATTCAACCTATTTAATATATCATCGACATCTTTCTTCTTTACTATCAATACAATACCAATACCGCAATTAAATATGGACATCATCTCTTCCCAGGACAAATTGCCTTGTTCTTTAATCCACTGAAATATTAAAGGTTTCTCAAAACTATAAAAATCGATCTTGGCCTTTACTCCCCTTGGCAATATTCTGGGAATGTTCTCAAAAAAACCGCCTCCAGTTATATGGGCCATTCCATTTATATGAAAATCTCTAATTAAATTTAGTATTGACCCCACATATATCTTTGTTGGGGTGAGTAATATCTCGCCAAGGGTTTTAGTGGATTCATTCAGTTTTTCTTCAAGGGATATGGACTTGTCCCTTATAATCTTTCTTATGAGAGAAAATCCATTTGAGTGGACTCCACTTGAAGCAAGCCCGATTATCACGTTTCCAACGCCAATGGTAGATCCATCAATTATTTTTGAATCATCCACCACTCCAACACTAAATCCCGATAATTCATATTCCCCTTTTTTATAAAAACCAGGAAGCTCTGCAGTCTCTCCTCCTAGTAAGGCACATCCACTCTGTTTGCACCCTTCAGAAATACCTTTTATAATGTCTTCAGCAACAGAGGTGTCCAACTCTCCCATTGCCAAATAATCCAAAAAGAATAAAGGCTTAGCCCCATGAACCACAATATCATTAACATTCATGGCAACAAGGTCTATACCCACGGTATCATGTTTATTCATATCAAAGGCCAGTTTTAGTTTTGTACCAACACCGTCAGTGGCAGCCACTAGAACTGGAGACTTGATATCTGATATATCAAGCTTGAACATACCACCAAACAGCCCAATATCACTTAGGACCCCTTTAGTGTGTGTACCCTTTACAATTCCCTTTATCCTATCAATAAACGTACTGGCTTTGAGGATATCAACTCCAGACTCTCTATATGCCTTACTGAGATCCTTCATTTTTTTCTCCTGGAACTTATTTTAGGGGACAATATAAATTTAATCTATAAAAAATGATCTAAAGAAAGTTACTTAAATGACAAGATATTAATCGTCAAGAATTTCTTCTTTTATCACGGCCTTTGATTTTACTTCCTCTAAGGTATTGGATAATGCATACTTCACATTCTCCCTGACATCTCCTGCGACGATTATCCAGAGTAAGTCCTCTCCAGGTTCAAACTCTCCAGATCTTGCTTCAATGACTATTTTATAAATACCATCTATTGACTCATATTTTTTTCTAATTTGCTCTATTTTATTATAGTCGCTTTTAACTATTAGTTTTTTAACCTTTTTGCCGTTCCTTGAAATGCCCCTCACCACCCCGTTGTGGATGAGTATCATACCCACCTTTTGGGTAAAATGAGGCTCCTTTTTAAGGTGAGACAATACCTTTGTAATGTCCATTTTTACTCCCATAAAAAATAAAAAAAGCGACCTCCCATTTTTAATAAGAGGCCGCTCGTATAATCCTCAATACTTTAATTTACTATACACAGCCTGTTGGTTTTGGAAGACCAGCCATCTTACATGCTCCCTTACCAGGACCAGATGGGAAGAGCTCGTAGATCTTTTTGAGTTTGTATCCAGTTACTTTAGAAAGGATACGAACCATTGGAGCAATACCATTTTTCTTATAATAGTCTTGCAAGAAATTAATTACTTTCCAGTGATCATCGGTGAGTTCCTTGATACCTTCTGATTCCTTTACATATTCCACCCACTCTTCACACCAATCGTCAAAATTCTGCAAGAAACCATCTTCATCTACTTCAAATTTCTTCCCTTTGAATTCAACTACTTGTGCCATGGACAAAACCTCCTTTTAATTTTTTTCAATTTTCTGAAAATATATTCAGTGGTTAGCAAAAATAAACTTTTCCCAGAAAGGAATATAAATTGTTAACAAAACCAAGTCAACCCCTCTTTGCGTAACATTCAAAAAGTGAAGACACATTAGATTCTAAATTCACATTTTGTCAAGGGCAAAAAAATAAAGATTGTTTAATTATCTAATTTTTCATCATTTCTATTAAACCAATCCTGGCGAATTCAATGGTTGGATCAATCTCCAATGCATCCTTTAAATATGAAATAGCCAGCTCTTTTTTCCCCATCATCTTATAACACATACCCACATTGGCTAAATCCATTGCAGAACTCCTGTCTAAATCCAGAGCTGACAAAAAGTCTCGAGCAGCTTGCTCATACATCCCCTGCTTAAATTTACAAACCCCTCTTAGATTAAAATATATTGCATTGTCAGGAATTAAGGAAATTGCATAGTCAAGTATCTCTATAGCCCCTTTAAAATCTTCCTTTTGGACTAAAATATTTGCAATATAAAAAAGTACCATGGACTCCTCTTCTCCACCTGGTTGAATGGGAAGAGCAGATTCAAACAGGGCTTTAGCATTCTCTAGATTCCCTGATTTCCACTCCAGAAGACCTTTAAAAAAGGGAATAAAATATGCCCCACCATATATTTTTCCTAAAACTTCAAGCCCATATCTAGCTTTTTCAAAATCCTCTTCCTCAACCAACCTCCTTCCAACAAAAAGCCCTACACTGGGATATTTAGTCCTTTCCCTAAATAAAAAACCTGGCACAAAATTATAATTACACGGAATATTTATTTTGGGATGGGTTATATTTATTGAATAGAGGTTAAAACCAAGCTCACTCAACTTAGAAGAGAGTCTCATTAGCTCCACATATATATCCCTATCACTAATATCTGGAAGACTAGAAATATCTATCTCATACCCTTTTCTTACCCATGCGGTCTCATCAATACCCTTAAATTTTCTAAGTCCTGAAGGCTCATATCTTGACTCAGTACAAAAATCACCTGCTAGCTGAGCCACTTCAGTTAAGGCCCTGATTGCTGCCTTTTCAGGGGAAGTGGCAGTGCCTGCTGTAAAAACTATTTCACTTTTTTCTGGATAAGTTGATGGATCATAAGCCAGGGCCCCAACCGTGGGGATACCCATATTTAGAGAAAAATCCTTTATCCAGAGTCTAATATTATTTTTTTCAAAACAAGCTATAAGATCCCTTGCAACTGCATCTTTAAGAGATGCTGGATTGATAGTTGGAACCACTCTCTCTTCTCTATCTATTATGGCGCAAACATGCCTTTCAATCAGCTCACAACATCCCTGAAGGATTGATTCTTCAAAGGTATTACCAGCAGAAGCCCCATTATATTCATTTAATTTCTTAAACCAATCCGCTGGAACCATAAATTCTCTATCTTCACACACAAGATAGGCCTTGCAAAACTTCCATTTAACAAGGTCTAAAACCTTTTGGAGATCTTTTATGTGAAGTTTGTCATCTACAGATTTTAATATCTCTTCCTCTGGTATTAAATTAATATCTTTAGATTTTGTTTTAGCCTCTGTCCATGTAAGTAACCTAAAATTTTCTTCTCGTTCCCAAAAGGAAAAAAAACTATACCTTTCAACAAGTTCCATAACTGCAGATGCCTCGGCCTGAATTGAAGATGGTCCCTTTCCCATTTGTTTCCTTGATGGGCATAACCGTCTGGCCTCTTTCCCATAGATTGAAAAAAATACAGGTATTCCAAGACGACCAGTATCTATCCTCTTTGTATCAAACAAAATATCCTTGCCAAATTTTTTGAGTACACTTTTAACATGACTTACAGTTTCTTCAGGAGATTTTGCCTTATCTAACTCCTTTTTATATTTTTTAATACAACTGCCTAGTTTTATCATTTAAGTCCTACCCCTTTTTTCGTAGCCTTATAATAGAGCAAAGGTGTCTTTCTCCTTGTTCATTTTCCATTTCTTTGAAACCAATATATTTTTCATCAATAAAAAAGTAGTCCTTGGCTAATTTAAAAAATTTCTTTGCCTTGAGATGATAGTCCTTTGCCAGAATAACCGTGGACTTATTGTCCATGTGATTTAGAAAAAACTTTATAAGAGGTCTGTAGTGTTCCTGTTTGTAGAGTACCTCTGAACCTATGATGTATTTAAACTTTTTATTTAATCTATCCTTTGTAAAATCCACTTTTCTTACCCTTGCATTTTGAGACAGATTGTTTTTTAAGATATTTATCTGAGATATCATTAAAGAATCTTCATCAATGTCAGAGAGGGTAACATGAAAACCCAACTTAGCGGCCACAAGACCACAAATGCCCATACCTGCTCCAATTTCAAGCAATTTATCTCCCTTTTCCATGGGAAGTTTGTGTAAGATATAGCTAAGGAGTATAGAAGTTGGCCAAATCTTTGCCCAAAAAGGAAGTTCAAGTAGCTCACCCTCTTTAACCTGGTCAGCAAGTTTGTCAATGTAATCTTCCAAATTTAAAATCTTTACAACCAAAAGTCGCGTATCTAAAACTGCAATCTCTTCAAAATCAATATCAAACTTTTCCCTTATCCTAGAGACAAGCTCATCATAGGACATATCTGATATATTTTTCATAAAAATATCCCCCTAAAAGAAAAGGCCAAACCCTAATCTTAGGGCTTGGCCTTGAGTTATTGCTTTTTAAGAGGCGGCTTCCGGATTCGAACCGGAGAATGGAGGTTTTGCAGACCTCTGCCTTACCACTTGGCTAAGCCGCCTTTTTAAAAAAAATGGAGCGGGTGACGGGACTTGAACCCGCGACTTCAACCTTGGCAAGGTTGCACTCTACCAACTGAGTTACACCCGCTAACTGACTAGTTTTATAATAATTCATTCAAGACTTGTCAATATTTGGTAGCGGGGCCAGGATTTGAACCTGGGACCTTCGGGTTATGAGCCCGACGAGCTACCAAACTGCTCCACCCCGCATCACTTACGTCCCCAAGGGGATTTGAACCCCTGTTACCGGCGTGAGAGGCCGGCGTCCTGGGCCGAGCTAGACGATGGGGACTAAAAATATGGGTCGTGCAGGATTCGAACCTGCGACTCTCGGCTTAAAAGGCCGATACTCTACCTACTGAGTTAACGACCCAACAAAAATTATTTAATATATTTTTTAGTTTTTTGTCAAACGA